>DTYT01000153.1 GCA_012961745.1 Kiritimatiellia bacterium
ACCAGGCCTCCAGCAGTGAGATGTTCGGCAAGGTCCGGCAGGTGCCCCAAAACGAAGAAACACCGTTCTATCCCCGAAGTCCGTACGGCGTCTCCAAGGTATACGGTCACTATATTACCGTGAACTATCGCGAAAGCTACGGACTGTTTGCGGTTTCCGGCATCCTTTTCAACCACGAGAGCCCGCGGCGCGGCAAGGAATTCGTAACCCGGAAGATCACCGACGGCGCCGCCCGGATCAAGCTCGGGCTGGCCAAGGAACTCCGCCTGGGCAATCTCAACGCCCAGAGGGACTGGGGCTTTGCGGGTGACTACGTCAAGGCGATGTGGATGATGCTCCAGCAAGACGAGCCGCAAGATTTTGTGGTGGGGACGGGTATTGCCCATTCGGTGCGTGATTTCCTGGAGCGGGCGTTCGACCGCGTGGGCCTGAAATGGCAGGACCACGTAGTGATCGATCCGGCATTGGTGCGTCCGGCGGAAGTCGACCACCTGCTGGCCGATTCCAGCAAGGCCCGGCAAGTACTGGGCTGGAAGCCGGAAGTGGATTTCCACCGACTGGTGGACATGATGGTCGACGCGGATCTGGAGCGGTACAGACGAGCCGGGGTGTCCGGATGCGAGTGCTAGTGACGGGGGCCGCGGGATTCGTCGGGGGACACCTGATCAGGGAACTTGAAAGCGCCGGTCACTCTCCCGTCCTGATGGACTTGCGCCCTCCGGCAGAAGGATCCCCCCACCTCTTCATAGCCGCCGACATTACCGACCCTTCATCCGTGGAATCAGCCTTCATCCACGCCAAGCCGGACGCCTGCGTGCATCTGGCCGGGATTGCCTACGTGCCGACCGGGTGGCGCGAGCCGACGCAAACCCTGGGGGTAAACCTGCTCGGTACCCTGACGGTGCTGGAAGCCGTCCGCCAGGTGGCTCCGCACTGCAGGACGCTGGTGGTTACCTCGGCGGAAATATACGGTAGGGACGATCCCGGGCAGCCGTTAACCGAGGACGCCCCCCTCCACCCGCAGAATCCGTACGCGGTCTCCAAGGCCGGCGCGGATATCTGCACCCTGTTGTTCGCCCGGCATCACCAAATTCCCTGTCTGACGGCGCGTCCCGCCAATCATTGCGGTCCGGGACAGTCGGCCTCTTTCGTTGTGCCGTCGTTCGCGCGTCAGCTCGCCCTAGTGAAACTGGGGCTTCAGCCGCCAGAAATGAAGGTCGGCAACCTGGACAGTGTACGCACCTTTATCGACGTGCGGGATGTGGTCCGTGCCTACCGCCTGCTTCTGGAGAAAGCCTCTCCCGGGAAGGCCTACAACGTAGCCGGACGGGAACGCGTTAGGATCGGAGACATCCTGGAGATCCTTTGCGATGTAGCCGGGGTACGGCCGAGGCTGGTGAGGGACCCTGACCGGTACCGCCCGACTGATTCGGTGCCGCTGCTGGATACCCGTCGCCTGTGCGAAGAAACCGGATGGGAGCCCAGGCTGTCTCTGAGGCAGTCATTGCAGGATGTCTTCCAGCACGAATTACAACGATTGCACGCGTAGCATCCGCCGGAACCTCCCGCTACTCAGGGTGTTCCTGGCGCTCGTCCTGTTCTTTCTCCTCCTCTACCGGGCGCCGCTTCCCCGGATTGCCAGCGCCTTCAGAACGGCTCTCACCAGCCCGCGCATACTGAGCGGGGGTTTCGTTCTGGTGGGTCTGGCTCTGCTGACCGGGGCCATGCGCTGGCACCTCCTGCTCCGCGCCCAGCAACTCGGCATCAGCCTGAGCGATGCCATCCGCTATTTCTTCTCCGGACAGTTCTTCAACGTCTTTCTTCCCGGGGGATGCGGCGGTGACCTGATCCGCATGTATTGGGTAGCCCGCAGGTTCCCGGGACGACGCACGAGTGCGGTCGGCACTGTAGTGCTGGACCGCGTACTGGGTCTCTATTTCTACATTGCAGCAGCCTGTCTATTCATCGGCACCGCGGGTATACCGGGTCTTCCGGATGCCGCACTCGCCGCGACCAGAGTGGCGGCTGTCTTGCTCTTAGGGGCCTCCTTGGCGGTATGGACGCTGGTTCTGGTAAGGCCCACCCCTCTTCAGAAGGCATTCTCCGATCCCCCCGGAAGCGGCGACGAGGCCCGCGGGATGCCCTTGATACGAGCATTGGCGCGGTCCACATCCCTTTACCTGCATCGACCCCTCGTGATCCTGGGGGCGCTGGCGCTTTCCGCGCTCAATTTCGGACTGCTGGCCGTAGCCTGCGTGTGCTTTTCCCACTCGCTGAACCTCCCGATATCCCTGCTGCGGGTGCTGGCCGCCTTCGCGGTGGCCACACTGATCGGAGCCCTCCCCCTTACGCCGGGTGCCATCGGACTGAGGGAGGGTACCTACGTTTTGCTCCTTCAACCCGCCGGGGTATCCGCATCGGGGGCCCTGGCGCTTGGTCTGCTCATGTACTTCGCCGGCGCTTTGTGGGGTCTGCCGGGAGCGTTGGTCTTCGCCACCGAGCCTACGCGCTCCCCCCGCGAACTCGCGCACCGGGCGCGCGCCTTCCTGCGGGGGGGGCTCTGTTCCACAGGAAAGGGCCGTTGCTAGCGCTGAACGATCATCCTTATCAGTTCGGAAGCGTTCCCGGGGGCCCGGGCTTCTGCGTCGTTGTTGAAGAACGCGAAAACCGTCTTGCCCCGCTCCAGGGCACTCCGGGCGTGTTCGGCCCAGGTCCCTAGTTCCGCGCGGGAGTAATCATGTGCATATCCGCCTTTTAGGCCGTGGAAACGATAGTAGACGAAGTCGGCCGTTTCCGTAAAATTCGCCGGCATCCGGCTGGAGCTGATGGATACGCAGGCCACTTGATACCGCCTCAAGACCTCGAAGACCACGTCCTGCAGCCAGGATGGGTGACGGAATTCCACGGCATGCCGGAAAGCGCGGGGCAATTTTTTCAGAAAAGCTTCCAGGCGCCGGTAGTCTTCGTGCAAACTGGGGGGAAGCTGCCACAATACGGGTCCCAAGTGTTCGCCCAGCAACTCCACGCGCCGAAAGTAGTCCCGGATGTCTTCGTCCACCCCCGCCAATTTCTTCAGATGGGTGATCCTCCGGTTACCCTTGACCGCATAGAGAAAGCCCGTGGGCGCCTTTCGGGACCATCCCTTGATCATGTTTTCGAAAGGCATCCGATAGAAGGTGGCGTTGATTTCAACGGTGGAAAAGTGCCGCGTGTAGTATTCCAGCCACTCGGCCGGCTTCAGTTCCGCCGGGTAGAATCGACCTGCCCAGTGCCGGTAGTACCACCCACTGGTTCCGACACGGAGCTCCTGGGCCGCCTCCTGGTCCATGACCGTGTCCGGATACCGCCTTGCCTCCCCATGCCCGGGCGGGAGGATCAGAACCGGTAGGTAATCCCCAGTGAGAAAGCAGCGCGGTGGACAGCTTCCACCCACAAATCTGCAGTCAACTGGGGATACGGGGCCCACCGCAACCGGCTCACAAGACCTACCTCGGTTTCGGGATCGAAGCTGCTGGAGACAGTCCTATCCGGGTATACCCGGTCCTGATCAATAGTTACATCCTGCCAGACCGGCCCCACACTCAATTCCACTGAAGACCACCTTCTGACCAGCTCCGCCCAAACTTTCACCTCGGTCCAGTCCACACTCAGATCTCCGCCGGTAGTCGCGGCGTCCTTGGGCGTTGCCGTAACGTCCTCCTGCTCCGGCGCATAGTGCGCATAGGCCGCCCCCAGCCTGGCGGCAGTGGTTCCTGCGTTTCCCACCGGCCATTCATGGGATACGAAAAAACCCCACAACGGCTCCGGATCAAACTCGACGGTCTCACCCTCACTGGAATGGGTAGTCAGGTCGGCGAATCCCGCCTCCAGCCCGACCCGCAGGGGTCCGCGCTTCCATACCCCGACCAGGCAGTAACGCAACCCCGAAAGCCGGTAATGATCGTACCCAGGCTTCACGCCGCCACGCTGTCGGCATTTCAGCAATCTCAAATCCTCGACGCGGATCCCGACCTGCAGATCACCTGCCCATGTCGCCTGCGCTACGAGCAACAGGCCGCCCAAGGCCAGCACCTCCACCCGGTCTTTTCTCTTCATACCGGTACCCGCCCTCCCTGCACTCTCTCAGAATCGACAGCCTAACGCCACCGTTCCTCCATTTGCGTCCAGGAACCGGAATTCCCCGGAAATGAACGCCCGCCCCGCGCGCAACTCGGCATCCAGGAACAGTCCCCACGGATGGTCTTCTTCCAGACCGCCCTCGCGCCTCCCGTAGGCTCCCTCGTGGGAGTACACCAGATCCACCTGGGAGTAGCGTATCCCCAAACCGAGACTTGCCGTGCGCAAACGGCCCACCAGTTCGCAACTGATCTGCCACTCATCCACTTCGGGCGAAAAGTACTGCTGCAGGTCGCGCCGGTAGTCTTTGTCGGGTTCCGCACGCCTGTACCGCACGGCCCAACCCAAGAACAGCGACGGGAAGGCTGCCCGCCCCCATTCTCCCGCGGGCAGCGGCAGGACCGCCGCGGCCCCCACTCCCCATGCCGTGCCCCAACCGTAGTCGAGTCCGTGCTCGGAGTGCGGGTCCCAGGCCTCCTGGCCGACTTCGGCTTCCAGCGCCACTGCCTGGCCCACCGGCACGCTGATAGCCACAAATCGACCTTGCAGATCAGCCTCGCCCGCCTCCCGATTGTCGTACTCGTACACATCCCGGCTTTCGGATGTGAATCGGACAGCCACAGCGGGATGGTTCTGCCACGCCCGCCCAAGAATGCCGGCATCGATCGCCGACACCGCGGGTGCCAGATTGACGACTACCAACAGGATCGCCCCTCCGCACACTCGCCGGATCGCGTCGCCTTTCATGCAGATTGTCCTCCCATGATCGGATCAGCTCTCTATATCATTGCTGAGGTACGTCAGGCAACCAGAATCGGCCCACGCTGTAGTCTTGCCTTTCGCGGACCCATCAGATAGCGTGGGCCGCATTCCCCGGTGGGCGGGTCAGGAGCACAACATGAGACTGTTTGTCGAGTATCTGATCACCGATCCGCTGTATTTCTTCTCATGGATACTGGCGCTGACGTTCTCCATTACGTTCCACGAGTTCAGTCATGCGGCCGCGGCTTTCCGGCTGGGGGACGACACGGCCGCACGCCGGGGTCATCTTTCATTCAATCCCCTGGTGCAAATGGGTGCTTCATCCATCGCCATGATGCTGCTGGTCGGCATCGCGTGGGGGTGCGTCCCGGTGAATGCCCACCGGCTGCGTTCGGTTCGGGCCCATGCCGTGGTGGCGCTGGCCGGGCCGGTCACCAATCTCCTGCTTTGCGCGCTTTTCGGAATAATGGCCGGCGGTGTAGCCCGCCTGGAGGTGTCGGTGGCGCTTCCCGCCCTTGAAACCGCGCGCTATTTTCTGATGTTGGCCGCGGGCGTCAACGGGATCCTCCTCCTGCTCAATCTGCTTCCTCTGCCGATGCTCGACGGCTGGACGGCGCTCAGCGTATTCTGGCCGCGATTGCGTCATCTGCCTGCCCGCACAGCACAA
Source organism: Kiritimatiellia bacterium (assembly GCA_012961745.1). Lineage (GTDB taxonomy): Bacteria > Verrucomicrobiota > Kiritimatiellia > B70-G9 > B70-G9 > B70-G9. The sequence goes on from DTYT01000153.1 coordinate 5,546, forward strand.
ACCGTATCCATTCTCGGTGTACTGCTGATCTTCTTCTCCCCGGCGGGCAACCTGGTCTGGGGCGGCGGACTCCGCCTGGCGACATTCTTCGTCTCCCTGCTGTATCCGGCCTGAGCTGCTCGGCGCGCCCGGATCACCTACCGGCCGGGGAGGCCCTGATGCAACATCAAGGCTGCGGCCCCCACAACTCCGGCGTCGGTCTTCAACCGCGCGCGCAGCACCTTGAGCCGCCGGAAGAACACCGGGTGCAGCCTCTCCTTCAGGTGACGCCGCAGGGGCTCAAACAGCAGGTGTCCACTTTGCGAGACCCCACCACCCACCACAAAGGCCTCCGGCTGGATGAGGTAGGTGACGGAAGCAAAGACAGCCGCCAAGCAATCCGCGACGAAATCAAATATCTCCAGTGCCAAGGCATCTTCCCGGCGGGCCGCCTCGGCAATCACGCGGGGATCAATACGATCAAGATTCCCGCCAACCAGGTCGCTGATCAGCGATCGCCGTCCCCGAAGGATCGCCCGGCGGGTTCGCTCCGCGATTTTGCGGTTCCCTACGTACTGTTCCACACCACCGCGGCCCATGATCGAGCGGCGTCCGTGCAGGTCCACCGTGACATGGCCGATTTCTCCGGCCATCGAATACGCACCGCGGTGCAACCTTCCGTCAATCACTATGCCTCCTCCCACGCCGGTTCCCAATGTCACGAAAACCGCATGCCGCAGGCCGACACCCGCCCCATAGCAATATTCCCCATAGGCCATCGCATTGGCATCGTTGTCCACTACGACCCGCAATCCCAGCTTGCGCTGCAGCAAGGACGCCAGATCAATCCGTTCCCACCCGGGAACGTTCACCAGTCCGTGCACGAATCCGCGATCATAGTCCACTTGGCCGGGCACGCCCGTGCCTACCCCGGCCACGCTCAGGCCGCGCTTCTCCGCTGTCCGGAGCAGGACCCGGGTTTCATCCTCTACACGCTCAAGCCAGGAGTTGGGATCGGATGCCTCCGAGGTGGTGAACTGCCGTCGTTCCAGGATCCTGCCGCCCGAGTCCACCAGTCCCATTTTCACGAAAGTCCCCCCGAAGTCTATGCCGACCGCAGCCGTCTTGCTGGTCCGCATCTTGCGGCGTGTCCGGGTTGGCCTCTTCTTCACCTTCAGCCTCCATTTCTTGAGCGCGGTTCCCCTGTCCTACATCCATCTTTCAGGGTTCTTCCCCCAGCCTGCGTCCGAAAAGCCGCACTGCGTTATGCGTGGTGATTCCAGCGATTTCCGCCGCGCTGCAATACCGGATGGCCGCCAGCGCCCGCGCGACATACCTGAGGAAGGCCGGCTCGTTCCGCTTTCCACGCACCGGCCGCGGCGCCAGCCGCGGGGCATCGGTCTCCAGCAGCAGCGATTCCCCCGACACTGCGGCAGCCACATTACGTACTCCCTCCGCCCCGGGAAAGGTTACAATGCCGCTGAAGCTTATCATGAAGCCCATCTCAACCAGCTTTTCCATGAAGGCCGGGCTGCCGGTGAAACAATGAAGGACACCCGGAAGACGGTGTTCTTCGAGATACCGCGCGGAAAAGGACTGCAGCGCGGCCAAGGTGTCCCCTTCAGCCTCGCGGCTGTGGACTACCACCGGGAGACGGCTCTCCCAGGCAAGGCCCAACATGCAGTCGAACATCCGCCGCTGAGGCTGTTTCTGCATAAGGCCGTAATGGTAGTCCAGACCGATTTCACCCACCGCAGCACAGGCCGGATCTTTCAGTTGTTCCCGGAGCAGGACGAGGTCGACGCGGTCGGGGTCCTGCCCGCGGTCGTAACCCACGGCTGCAACCATCGCCGGGTACCGGGTGCATAAGTCCAAGCAGGCGCGGTTGGCGCGTTCGTCACCTCCCACCGCGACGAAACCTCTTACCCCGGCGGACGCGGCCCGCTCCAGCAATGCCGGGATCTCCCCCGGCTCGAACTCCGCGAAGTGCACATGGCTGTCTACCAGCATCGGCGTCCGGTTCCTGCCTGAATTTTTCGCGAGCGTGAGCAACTCGCTTCTTTGGCCTGGTGATCGGCCCACCTTCGCCGCCGCGAAACCGGGCTAGCCGCGCCCCCATCCGAGGTACAGTCCGGCCATACACACCATGTAAAGC
>DTYT01000154.1 GCA_012961745.1 Kiritimatiellia bacterium
ACTCGAGCGCCGGGTGGGGGAGCTGCAGGAGCAGGTGGAGAAGCTCTCGGAGCGTAACGCCTCGCTGGCGGAGGCGAAGTCGCAGTTGCAGAAGAGTCTCAATGCCGCCGAGACTCGGGCTCGGCAGGACAGTACGGTCATTGCCGACCTGCAGAGGAAGCTGAAGGCCCTGCGGGCGCGGGCGGGAGAAGCGGAAAAGTTGGCCGAGACGGTTAGGGGCCTGGATAGGCGTTCCGGAGAGCTCGAGAGGCGGCTGGCGTCCCTGCGCAAGGAGAAGGACGCGGTGTCGGCCAGCCTGAAGAAATGTCGGGAGGAACAGGCCGCTGCCGGGGAGGAAGGTTCCAGATTGCGGAAGGAGATCGCGCTGGTCCGGAAGCAGCTGGCGGAGGAGTCGGCTGCAAGGAGGAAGGTGGAGGATCGGCTCAAAGCGCTGGTGGCCGTCCAAAAGCGGACGGAACAGGGCAACCTCGATCTCCGGGAGAGGTTGAAGGCTGCTGATCAGGAACTGGCGCGCCTCAAGACCGCCATCGGGAGACTGGAGGACGAGAAACGCTCCCTGAATGCGGAAAACCGCCGGCTGGACGCACAGGTGGAGGAACTGCAACGGCAGCTCGACGAGGCCACGGCGGTACTCGAGGAACTGGCCGCATACTGAGATGGCAGGTCAGAGAGAACGAGGGAGGGGAGCGCACGGATTCCTCAGATAGAGACTTTGAACCCGCGTGAGGGCTGGGTAAATTGGGCGGATTCCCGAGAGAGTCGGCTTACATCAGTGACGGAAAAGTGAAGCGCAAGAAGGAGCGGATAGGGACATGAAACATGTCGTGGCGTGCAGTCGGCAAGTGAAACGCATTCGGCAGCGGAGAGTCGGTGCCCCGGCGGGGTGGGGAGCGGTGGGGTGTGCGGCTGTGCTGGCCGCCGGCCTCCTGTCACTACCGGCCTACTGCGGGGAGGGTGACTCGAGAGTCAAGGTAGGAGATCTGGCGGGGGCAGCGGCGGCGCGTGTCCGCGCACTTCGCCGGGAGCTAGAAGAAGTCCTGGAACGCGCGGCGGTGTTGAAGAAGGAGAATGCGCAGCTTCGCCAGGAGTTGTCGGATGCCAAGGCCCGGCTTGAGCAGATCCGGGAGGACCGGCGGAAGGCGGTCGCGCGGGCGGCGGCGAGCGCAGTCCATCTCCGGGAGAAAGTGGAAGAAGCCGCCCGGAAAGCCCAGAGGACTATCCAGGATCTGAAGGAGAAAGTGGGCCGCCTGCACAAGCAGTTGGCGGAGGGGGAGAGAGAGATCTCTGAAAAGCGGCAGCGCATTGCGGAACTGCAGAAGAGGCTGGAAGAGCATAAGGGACGGGTTTCCTCGCTTGCGAAAGAGAAACGGGACCTATCGCGGAAGGCGGCTGCTTCCGAGAAAAAGGTGGCGGAGCTGCGGGCACTGCGGGAGGAACTGAATTCCCGGATCGGAGCACTGGAGAAGGAGCTGGCGGCGGTCAGTGGGGAGGCGCGAACGCTGCGGAAGGATCTGGCGGGCCTCCGCCGTGAACGCGAAGCATTGAAAAAGAGACTGGAGGTCGTGGAGGGGCGGGCCGCTGATCTGGCGAAGTGCCGCGAACGGATGGCGCAGCTGGAACACGAGCAGGGAAAACTCTCGGCCAAGCTGAAAGCGGCCGAAGAGAAGTTGGCGGCGACTGCTGAACAGCTTGAGGCCGCGCTGAATAGAAAGCGGGAGGTGGGCGATCGTCTGCGTGCCGCGGAGGAGGAACTGGATCAGCTGAAGCCGAGGCTGGCCGCGGCGGAGGCCACGGCCGAAAGAAGGCAGAGAGAGCTGGCAGAGTGTGAGATGTCGCGCCGGCGGCTCTCGGCTGCCCTGGCTGAAACGCGCGATCACTTGAAGGCCACTGTCGGCCAACGTGAAGATTTGAACGCCCGTTTTCAGGAACTGCAGGAAGAGTACGACCGGGCGCTGGCCTATATCGAGGAGCTGCAGGCCGCGACGGGCAAGCTGGAGGAGGTTCAGACCCGGCTGGAGACCGTCGAGGGTGAGCGCGACCGGCTGGCGAAGGAGCTGGAGCGCGCACGTAGCTTGGCGGAAAGGGCTTCGGCGCTGGCGGAGCAAAAGCGCCGTATGGAGAAGAGTCTGCGGCAACTGGCGAAGGAGCTGGAGGTCGCGCAGGAAGAACTGAAGAGTCTCCGTGAATGGAAAAGGGACGCGGTGGAAAAGAGAGAAGACGACCGCAGGAAGCTGGCCCGCGTCGAAAAGCAGTTGAAGGTCGCCGAGGAGGAACTGAGTCGCTCAGTGGATCAGGTGCGTACCTTGCAAGCCCGTTGCGCGGAGCTGGCGAATGAAAGGGGGAAATTCGAAGAGGAGATCAAGGGGCTCAAGGCCGCGCTGTCCCGGATACGGGGCGAGTTGGTGCAGTCGCGTCGGACGGGTACCAGGCTAGCGGGCGAGAAGAAGGATCTAACGGCGGAGTTGCAATCGCTGAGGAAGAACTACGGTGGGCTGCAGGATCAGTACCGCTCGTTACAGAAGACGTACCGGGCCCTGGAGAAGGAAGGCCAGCGGATGGCCGACCAGATCACGGAGCTGTCGGCACGGGTCGCATCCTTGAAGGACGCAGTGTCCGCCCTGCGGCAGGAAAAGAAGGAGGCGCAGAAGGCCGCCGAGTCAGCTGAAAATCGGCTTGCGGCCTGCCGGAAGGAGGTACGCGAGAAAGCCCGACGCCTGGCGGCTTACGAGGAAGAGATCGCCAGCCGCGACACGGAACTGGAGCGCCTGCGGGCGGCGCTCAAGGCCGCTGAGCGGCGTACGGCAGAGATGGGTCGGCAGATCAGGGAGCTGGCACAGCTAAAGAAAGAGATCGACTCGGAGCGGAAGAGGCTGGAGGAGGCACGGGCGGAACTGGACAGGGTGAAGGGTGACCAGGTGCGGCTGCTTGCAGAGCGGAACACTTTGCGGAAGGAAGTTGAAGATCTCGGCAGGCAGGCGCGTGCAGCCCAAGAATTGCGGGCGAAGTTGGGGGCGCTCGAGCAACAGCAGGCCAAGCTGAGGGCCAGCCTGCAAAAGGCTGAAGAGGCGGGGCATCGGGTCGCCGAACTGGAGTCCGAACTCCAGGCGGCCCGGGCCGAAATCGAGCAATGGCGTCAGAAGTATGCAGCATGTACCGCGGAGCGTGGCGAGCAGCAGAAGGAAATAAAGCTTCTGCAGACGAAGATGGCGTCGCTGGAAGGCGGTCTGGAATCAGCGCTGGCGGATCGGCGAGCGGCCCAGCAGGCATTGGCCGAGCTCCAGGCGAAACTGGAGGAAAGCGAAGCAAAGCTGCTAGCTTGCGAAAAGCGCCGCAAGCAACTGGTGGGGCGGGTGAGAAAGCTGCGCGCCGCGATGGGAGGGACTCTGCACTTGGCGGAGCGCGTCAGGGAGCTCAACGAGCAGGTCACGGCATTGACCTACGAGCTTGAGGGTGCAATCGGGGCAAAGGAACGCGCCGAGGCGGCGGAACGTAAAGTCGCCGCGATGAGCTCGGAGATCGACCAGATGCGCGGCGAGCTGGCGCAGGCTGCGGAGCGGATGGACGCACTGAGCGCCGAAAAGCGGTCTCTGGAAGCGACGGTGGCGGCGCTCCGCAGGAAGCTGGGAAAGAGTGCCCGGTTGAGCGAGCGGGTCGCCGAGCTGAAGGTGAAAACCGAACGTCTGGAAAGGGAATTGCGCCGCCTGGATCTGGCACGGCGGGGGTTGGATGAGGAATCGGCGCGGAACTATCGTCAGCAGCTTGACGAGCTTTCCCAGCGGATCCGCGAGCTGCAGGCGAGTTTGAGAGAGATGGGGCTTGAGGAGTAAGGCGGATCCCGGCCGATCTGCGGCATTGACGCCTGGTGCGACCGGCGGTCAAGCCGCTTCGGGTGGGGACGCGGCGCTGGGGGCGCATGATAGTATCGTTCAGTCCGGAGTCGGACCCCTACCTCAACCTTGCCATGGAGGGACTTATCGCGCAATCACTCCGTGAGGATGTACTGTTTCTGTGGGTTGACAGGCCCTCGGTGGTGATCGGCCGAAATCAACTTCCGTGGGCCGAATGTCATACCAGCCGACTGGGGAATGTATTCCTGGTGAGGAGGTTCTCCGGTGGGGGGGCCGTGTACCATGATAAGGGCAACCTGAATTTCAGTTTCGTACAGGGACCTCAAGCCGCGGTGTCGCGCAACCTGGAAATCGTGCGGAAGGCGATGATGGGTCTGGGTGCCGCGCGGGTGGTGTGCGACAGACGCCATCGGCTGCTGATGAATGGCAGGAAAATATCAGGGAGCGCATTCCGTATGACCTCGCGTTTTCGCATACATCACGGGACCATCCTGGTGGACAGCGACTTGGACCGCATGAAAGAACTCCTGGTCCCGTCGGTGGAGGTAGTGTGGAGTCGGGCGGTGCGATCCGAGCCGTATCCGGTATGCAATTTGGCAGAGTTCTTGGGAATTACCGATCCCTGGATGGTGGCGGAAGCCTTGGTGAAATCGGTGGCGGAGAATATGCCGGTTGATGAGGTTGCCCCTTGTGAGCTGGTCGACCAGTGCGAGGCCCGGCAAGAGGCGTCGTTTCTCCGCTCGTGGCGGTGCGTTTACGGGAAGAGCCCGGACGCCCTGGTGAGACTACCGGGGACCGGAGGCGTATCACTGCTGGTCAAGATCTCGGGCGGCATGACGAGAGCGGTGATGTGGGAGGCGAATGGTGTCCGCGTGGGGGAAGTGTGGGCCGGCTGTCGGCGATTTCATCCGTCGGCGGTGTGGGACCTTGTTGTCCGTCATGGTGTTGCCAGGCCGCCCGCAGGGAGGAAAGGGGATGGAGGAATAGAGTCCGCTTGAAGTCATCATCCTGGGCTGGTAGGGTGCGATATCGGTATGGGTGCCGGAGTGGCGGAACGGCAGACGCGCCGGACTCAAAATCCGGTTCCCGTTAAGGGAGTGTGGGTTCAAATCCCACCTCCGGGCCGGCTATCTCCCTGCCCAGAGTGACCGTCTTTCCGGAGGGCGAGTGGATACGTGCCCCATCCACCTGATGACGGACCCAGCGAGAGTCGGGTTCCATCCCTATCTCGGCCAGCCATGAGGATGATAGCCCCTCACCG
>DTYT01000155.1 GCA_012961745.1 Kiritimatiellia bacterium
AAAGGGCCACCGCCTCCGAAATGCACAGCTCCAGACCCGCAATGCCGAAGTATCCGATCTCGTCGTCCACCCCCATGTTAACGCTGCACGCACAGGCAGGTCAAGGTCGCGTACCCAGCCGGTCAACCGATGGTTCGCGGCAGCCCCAGGAGGCTCGGCTCAAACCGGGATGAGTCGACCCAGACAGGTCGAATAGATTGCGGCGGTCACCTCGCGCGCTGCGGTGAGGGCCTGCAGGGAATCCGCGTAGGCGCGGAGCTGCGGGCGGTAGATTTCCGCCAGCGGGAGGGCTTCGCGCTCGGTGACGAGGTTGGTCTTCCAGTCCAGCACCAGCCATACCGAACCGTCGGCGTTGCGCTGCACCAGATCCACGAAGCCCTCCACCGTGGTATTCTCGCTGGCACGATGCAGAAAAGGCATCTCGGTCTCGACGTGCAGGCGGCGATCGGCCAGTTGCACGGCCAGCGGTGATTCGAGGAACAGCGTCCATTCGCGCCGCGCGCGCGCGATATCCGGAGAGGTTCGCAGCATTGCCTGGAAGCGGCGCTGCCAAGCGGTGCGTCCTGCGGCCCAGGGCATGGTTTCCATCAACCGGTGCCACCATGTTCCGTATTGCCGGGCGGCTTCGGGTCCGCTTGCCTCGGTCGTTTCGCGCAGGATTTCCGGTTCCTCCGGCGGGGCCTTCCGGGCAAGCATGGAGGGCAGAATGCGGCGCACGATGGCAGTGGACGCGACGCGGGCCGATTCCAGCTCGCGCCGCGAGACCGGTGCCGGGGGGGACGCGGGCCTTGAGACCGGGTGACGTGGAGCCGGCGGCGGCGGCTGGGGTACCGACGGGAGACGTTCCAGCAGCTGCGCCCCTTCTTCGCCCAGGAGCTCACCGAAGCTGAACGCGCCCCGGGAACCGGAAAAGCCTTGGCGGTCGTCCAGGATCACCAGGGTATGCCGGGCGCGGGTCAGGGATACGTACAGCAGCCGCTGCATGGCCGCCCGGCGGTGTTGACACAGGTGTTCCTGAACCTTGCGGTAGTCCTGCTTGTCCACCAGGACCACGGGCGGCTGAGATGCCCGCGGCTGCAGCAGGAGGGGGTAGTTGGGGGAACGCGGGCGGGCCGCACGGAAGAACATGGGCAGGATGACCGCGTCCCACTCCAGTCCTTTGGCTTTGTGGCAGGTCAGGATCTGGACCGCTCCCGGCTGAGGCGCGACCGCCTCGACCGTGGCATTCCGGGCCGCCAGCAGCTCTTGAACGAACTGATGCAGCGACAGCCCGCGTTTCTCCGCGTCAGCGGCCCTTCCCAGGAGGGTGTCAACCTGCTGTTGCGCTTCGGCCGGGATGGCGCAGACCGCGGCCACCCGTTGCAGCAGTCCCACCGCGCCGATCACCCGCCCGACGGCTTCAAGCAACGGCGATTGCAATGCTTCCCGGCGCAGATCGCACAGCAGGTCCAGTACGGCATCCACCTCACCGGCCGAGCTTCTCGAACCCGGCGAGCGCCGATCTATGCGGAAGCGGTCGCCCTCCCCCTGGCAGTAGGCGGCCAGCCGGTCGTCGCAGATGCCGAAGATTTCTCGCAGCACTCCGATGCAGTTGAAGGTATCCGACGGGACCGCGAGTACGCGCAGGAGCGCCGTCAACCAGGAATAGGCCGGGTGGTCGGCCAGGAGGGTGGAGGGCGAGTGCACCTGGGTCCGCAGGCCGACCTCTTCCAGTGCGCCGGCCAGGGGGGAAAGCCACTTGCGCTGCTGGCAGAGAATCGCGACCTGTGACCAGTCGGACGCCCCGAGGCTCGCAGGACGGATGTCGGCCAGCCAGCGGGCCAGCCAGCGCGACTCCGCGGCGGCCGCCTCGCCTGCCCGCAGACGCTTCCCGGATGTGGAAGGAGGGAACTGCGGCGCCAGCCGGAGCACTATTCCGGGCGCGTGGCCCGGTCGCGGCTGCAGC
>DTYT01000156.1 GCA_012961745.1 Kiritimatiellia bacterium
CCTGCGGCTTTATCTGCTGCCAGCGGTACCTGCGGAGGCGGGCCACCTGGATCTCGCTGTCGAAGTGTCCGATGTTGGCGACGATGGCCATGTCCTTCATCTGGAGGATATGCTTCTCGGTGATTACGTCCTTGCACCCGGTGGCCGTGATGAAGATATCCCCCTGGCGGCAGGCTTCGTTCATGCGCATCACTGTATAGCCTTCCATGGCGGCCTGCAGGGCGCAGATCGGATCCACCTCGGTTACAATGACCCGGGCTCCCTGGCCGCGCAGGGCCTGGCAGACTCCCTTACCCACGTCACCGAAACCGGCTACCACTGCGGTTTTGCCGCCGATGAGCACGTCCGTGGCGCGCATGATTCCATCCACCACGGAATGGCGGCATCCGTATACGTTGTCGAATTTGGACTTGGTCACCGAGTCGTTGACGTTGAAGGCGGGAAACAGTAGTTCGCCCCGTTCAGCCATCTTGTAGAGCCGGTGCACCCCAGTAGTGGTTTCCTCGCTTACCCCGCGTATCCGGGAGACCATGCGGTGGAACCGGTCCGGATCGCGACGGAGCGACTTCTTGAGCTGCTGGAGCAGGCACCTGTCGTCCTCGCTGCCGGGGTCGCGGTCCAGAATCGATGGATCCTCTTCGGCCCGGTACGCGAGGTGCACGAAAAGCGTGGCATCGCCGCCGTCGTCCACGATCAGGTCGGGACCCCGCCCGTCACCCCAGTCGAGAACCCGGTCGGTGAATTCCCAGTACTCCGGCAAGGTTTCCCCCTTGTAGGCGAACACCGGCACGCCGCGGGCGGCCACCGCGGCGGCCGCGTGGTCCTGGGTGGAGAAGATATTGCAGCTCGCCCAGCGGCAGCGGGCCCCGAGCTTCCGGAGGGTTTCGATCAGTACGGCGGTCTGAACGGTCATGTGCAGGGAACCCGAGATCCGGGCTCCCTTGAGGGGCTTCCGGTCGCCGTATTTTTCCTGGAGGGCGACCAGTCCCGGCATCTCCGAGTAGGCGAGCTCTATTTCCTTGAAGCCGAGCGGCGCCAGGGAGATGTCCTTGACCACGTAATCCTTCTTCTTCCCCTGCCTCTTCTTGCCGGCCATGGTTCCGATCCTTTCGATTCCGGGCCCGCGTGGTCCCGGGGCGACCCGTCGCATACTTAAGCGTTTGACTTGCACGGGTAGATTATCGGAGGTTATTGCGGTTGCAAGAGTAAAGAGGATCATGATTCAGGCCCCCGAGACGGCACAGCGTTGGCGCCGCACCGTGCGGCGCGTCCAGGTTCTGGAAGAAATCCTGACCCAGGTGATCGCGGCGGTGCAGTCCGGCGTGCCCGCGGACCGGCGGCTGGCCGAGCTGTTGCGGAGCCGTCGGGAAATCGGTGCGCGGGATCGGAGGTTCATTTCCGACACTCTGTTCTCATACTTCCGCTGGTGGGGATGGTTGAGGGCTTGGGGGATCGCCGACCTCATGGGGGCGGCGCTGCTGGCCTCGCTCCTGGACCGGCCCGCATCCGGGGACGAAGGTCGCGCCATGTCACAGCGCTGCGCATTCCGCCTGCCCCTGGACGCACTCAAGGATCTCCACCGTGCGGCGTTGGGGCGGAAAGCGGAACTGGTTGCCCACGCCTTGGATCTGCGGCGGTCGCCGCTTCCCCAGGAGCTGCTGCCCGCCTGGTTCTGGGAGGAGATCACGGTTCCGGAGTCCCGGGAGGTCGGCGCGTGGCAAGAGAGGCTGGTCAACTGCCTCCAGACGCGCCCTCCGGTCTGGCTTCGCGCTCCCGCGGGGCGCGGGGCTGAACTGGCGGAGCGGCTGCGAGCCGAAGGACTTCCCGCCCGGTGCCACCCGCGGTTGCCGAACGCTGTCGGAGTATCCAAGCCTTTTCCCGCGGTGGACTTGCGACGGAGAACGGGGATCGGGTTCGAGGTTCAGGATTTGGCCTCGCAGTGTGCGGTGGAAATCCTGGATCCGCAGCCTGGCATGCGGATCTGGGACGCGAGCGCTGGCGCGGGCGGCAAGACCTTGCAGATAGCGGAGCGGGTGGGACCGGAAGGGTGGGTCCTGGCTACCGATATCCGGCCGACGGTTCTCCGCAACGCGGTGCGGCGGATCGCCGCGCAGGGATTGAAAAATGTTACCGTCGCGCGGGCGGATGTGCTGGCGGCGGACCTTCCGGGTGGGGCTTTCGATGCCGTGCTTTTGGATGCGCCCTGTTCCGGTACCGGCACCTGGAACCGGAATCCGGACGCCCGCTGGCGCACTCCGCGGGAGGCTCCCCGGCGATTTGGCCTGATCCAGATGAGAATGCTGGAACACGTAGCGGAGCGAATCAGGCCGGGGGGTCGGCTGGTGTACTCGGTATGCACGCTGACGAAGGTCGAGACGCTGGACGCGGTCGAAGAGTTCCTGTCGGTCCGCGCCGACTTCGCACTGGAGGAGAGGATCCATCCCTTGGTGGAGAGGAGGGAATCACCGCTGTGGGTATTTCCCTGGATGGGGCCGTGTGACGGAATGTTCATCGCCTGCCTGCTGCGCCGCGGCTGAGGGGGAGGACGGCGGCGAAAACGTCAAGTTTTTAACGATTTTTCTTGTGGGCTGGCGGGGCTCTTTTCTATGGTGGTCCGTGATGCGCAGGTGGTGCGCGCGATGACATACGTGGCGGCCAGCGATCAGGTGATGGCCGAGGTGCTGGGGGTTCTGTCCCGGAAGCGGCCAGTGTTCGCCCCGGTGCCGGTGGGCAATGGGCAGTATCGTCTCGAGGGGGCCGCCGAGTGGGAGGCCGGCAGACACACGGTGGGCCCCTATCGCACGGTCGAACCCCTCAAGGAACTGGTTTTCCCTCCCCGGGAATTTCTGGGGAAACTGTGGGCTGAAGAGGAACGCAACCGGATCGAGGAGCGTATGGTGGTCGGGGTGAAGAACTGCGATCTGTCGGCGTTGCGGATCCACGACTATGTTTTCCGGGACAGTGATCCGGAAGACCCCCGTTACACGGCTCTCCGGCGGAGTACGTTGATTGTGTCGGCCGACTGTATGGACTGCCTGCCGGTATGCTTCTGCCCGGCGGTGGGGGAACAACCCTATCCCAAGGGCGGGTTTGACATCAATCTGAGCCGGGTGGGGGAAGCCTGGCTGGTGGAGGCGGGTTCGGAGAAGGGAGATTTGGCTCTGGCTGCGGCTCGTGACCTGATGGAAGAAGCGACAGCGGAGATGGTGCGGCGGCGGGATGATGCCCGACAGGCGATGCACGCCCGGGTGGAGCGGCAGGCCAGGGAATCCGGACTGGTGCCGGGCAGCGACTTCCAGGTGGCATTCCGCAAGAGTTTCGAGTCCGACTTGTGGGCGGACTTCGCGGGCGATTGTGTGGAGTGCGGGGCGTGCAATTTCGTTTGCGGTACCTGTCACTGCTTCATGCTGGGCGACGGGTATGCCGAGGATAATCTCCCCGCCCGGGTCCGGGAGTGGGATTCCTGCCTCTTCCGCAATTTCGCCCGGGTGGCGGGTGGTGCCAATCCCCGCGAGCACCGTGCGGCGCGGTTGAGGAACAGATTTGACAAGAAGTTCAACTTTTTCGTTGAAGTCCTCGGCGCGCCCGCCTGCGGCGGGTGCGGGCGATGTATCGAGGCCTGCATGGGCAAGATCGACATCCGGGAGGTTCTGCGGCGGATGCAGGATGAAGGCTGAGCTGTACATGCCGGAGCCGGTGAAGCTGGTGGGAGTGCGCAGGGAGACTCCCAGCATCCGTACCTTCAGCCTGGTTCCGGAGCGGCCGTTCCGGTTCGAGGCCGGACAGTTCGTGGAAGTTTGTCTGCCCGGTGTGGGCGAGGCACCCTTCACTCCGTCGTCGTCGCC
>DTYT01000157.1 GCA_012961745.1 Kiritimatiellia bacterium
CCGCAACTTCCACGGTGAGCCGGACCGTGGGGGAACGGAGACGGCTGATGTCAAAAGTAAAGACCCGACCCCGACGCGGCGACCCCGACGCGCGCGGATTGCACGCCGTGCTGGGATGTTTTGCCGGCGTTGACCTCGCTCTCAGACGAGGTGGAAGTGGCGTTGGTCGTGCTGGCGGTCGAGCTATCCCTTTCTGCAATTCACCGGGAGCGGCTGACCGAGCAGCTGGGCGGGAGTTCGGTGCGCCTTCTTCTGGTGGAGGGGTTCGATCTATTGAACGCCTATCAGGTGGCAGTGACACCGACCACGATCCTGATCGATGGAAAGGGGGTGATAGCCTGGGTGAAAGAAGGGCGGTTCGAGAGCCAAGCTCTGCGCGATTGCTTGCGCGCGATCGCAGCGGAAGAAAATTGATCTTACACAAAGGAGGGATTACGATGCTGAAGAAAGTTAGTCTGTTGGCAGTGTTGGCGCTGGCGTTGACAGCGGGGATGGTTATGGCGGCGGAGCCGGCGGCTGACGGGAGTGCGGCATATCCAGGCGAACCGGAAATCCGAGCTTGGCAGCGGGAGACAATGACAACTTGGTGCAGCGTTTGGTCTCTGCATGACACCGAGATTAGGTGCAATTGGACCTGGCGGTGCCTTTGGAAAGATGGATGCTTCGAGGTCCGATTTTACACTAGAACATGTGAGTATTTCACGCGCTGGTGCTTCCGCAACCCGTTTTGGCCGGTATTCTGCACGATGTGGGAAGGACCGTTTTATAGGACTGAAACGCGGCGAGAGCACACTTTCCTGGGAGGGTGTGGCTGTACTAGTCCTGCAGATTGCCAGTAAAAGGAGCAAATGTTCAACAGCCGGTTGATTTATCTTGAGGTAAAGGCTCTGCTTAGGCGGCCGGTGTGGGTACCACTGGCCGCCTATGTGGCGTGGCTCTTCTTTACGAACCTGTTCGAAGGAGGGGCTACTCCAGTGGTTTCCCTGGGACTTGAGCTTCCTTTTCTGGGTCCGTCGCGCGGGCTCTTCTCGATGGGAGAGTGGGGTCGGAGCATCCTGCTGATGATGGAGCTGATCAACAGTGTCCTCTTCTCTCTTTTCATCGCGCTGATTGCAGTACGAGCATGCGTTCCCGAGCTTGTTCACCGCGAACCCCTCTGGGCCACCCCGCGGGGCGGGACCATAATAGCGGTAAAACTTGTAGCCGTAAGCTTGACGTCCACTGCTTTGATCGTCTTCAGCGCCGGCGCGGCCTTTCTCAACCCGGCCATACGCGAGACACTGGTGATGGCCGGCTGGATGTACATTCCACTGTATCTGGCGCTTTCCTGGGTTCGTATTGCCGTTTGGGTCGCCCTGTGCATGGCGCTGTTCTCCCTGACTCGTTCCCAGTGGATCACGGCAATCCTCGTGCTCGTGCTGCAAATAGCTTGGTTGGGAGCGGCTGGTATTTGGGGCGAGCCCAGTCTGTTGCGGCTCCTGCACAGGAATTTTTTCGCCTGGAACTTCGTGGATATCTTTGCTCCTTTGGGAGTGATCCCCACCGCTTTCTTGTTACAAGGGATACTCATGGTCGGATTGGTTCTCATACTCCTCGCAGTCGCGTTCTTGGCGCGCAAGCGGTTTCCGGAATGGAAAGGGATAAAACCACGTGCAAACACAGTGGTGTTAGTGCTTGGGGTTCTCCTCGTGGTGGGGGGAGGTGGGGGGATCATCCATGCGATCCAGCAGCAGGTTGCCCCGTTTACCTCATCAGATCTATGGGAAGGCCGGGTTGAATTCGACCAACCCTACATCTGGAGTGCCGACTTCCGCTTCCTTGCTTACCCTGGGGAGTACATGGCCGTTCGCTTGCCCACAGGTACTCCAATCCCTCCCTGGGTGCAGGAGCTGGCTCAAGGGCGGGAGTTACGCCGCTATGAGGTAGGGACGATAATCCTTCAAGGTCATTTGGGAGAGGAAGAGAAAGAAGCCGCAGCCTCGCTCGTTTTGGTCTCCCCGATTGCTGCGCGCCAGCCCGCTGAACTTACCGGGGTAGTACAGCAGTTTTGGCATGAAGTGCAGCCGTTGGTGGAGCGCGCCCGCCTTTGGTTGGGGGAAAAAGAAATCGGCGTTGCTGTTTCGTGGCCTGATGATGCTTTCTTTCCCTATGAAGTTCGCTTGCCCGGTGAGTTTCTCCTTCATCGTGCGGTGTTCGCATTGCCGCCACGGGCAAGACAGTGGTCAGCTTCCGCGGCGCTGGCAGAGGCCGCTGGATTGGCCGGACCGGTGAAAGCGTACCTCAGCATCTATCTGATGGCTGGGGCGGACAGGGAAGAGGCGGAGCTGGGACTAAAACTAGTCCGCTATATTGCTGCTGATAAATGGCGGGAGTTTGTTGACTTACATGGATTCAATGTTATGCGAAATGTTATGCGAGGTGTTAGAATATATGTGCGCGAACCTGGTGGCGCGGAGCTTGTTCTCCACCACTGGCACCAAGGAGAAGCGTTGGGTCACGAGAACTACATCCGCTCGCTACTGGAGGGAGGCAATTGATCAACGCTGAGCAGCTCAGTAAGAACTACGGGCAGGTACAGGCGCTGCGCGAGGTCGACCTAACGATCGAAAACGAGGTGTTCGGGCTGCTGGGGCCGAACGGGGCCGGGAAGACGACGTTCATCCGCATCCTCGCCACCCTCCTTCCTCCCAGTTCGGGCAAGGCCACCGTCTTCGGGCACGACGTGCTGCACGACCGGATCGCGATCAGAAAGATCCTCGGGTACTTGCCGCAGGAGTTCGGCGCCTATCCCAAATTCACCGGGCGGGAGTACCTGCAGTACATCGCCGCGCTGAAAGGGATCAGACGACCGAAAGCGGAGATCGAGCGGCTGTTGACGCAGTTCAACCTGACCGATATCGCCCGCCGCCGGACAAAGGCCTTCTCCGGGGGGATACTCAGGCGGCTGGGGATCGCCCAGGCGCTACTCGGCAACCCCAAGGTGCTCCTGGTCGATGAACCCACCGGTGGGCTCGATCCCGAGGAGCGGGCCCGCTTCCGCGACTTTCTCATGGATCTTACCGACGACAGGTTGGTCCTCCTCTCCACCCACCTGGTGGAGGACATCGCCATGACCTGCCGCCGGTTGGCGGTGCTCAAACAAGGCCGGATCGCTTATCAAGGGCCGGTGAGTGGGCTGATCGCCCGCTACAGCGGTAAAGTATACGCGGTAGTGGTAGCGGAAGGAGAGGTGCAACAGCGGCTCGCCGAATGGAAGGGACGCGTTCTCACCACGCAGCAGCAAGGCGGAGGAAGGATGGTGCGGCTCTTAGGGGAGGTGGACGGAGGGCAGGCGGTCACCCCGTCGCTTGAGGACGCCTACCTGGCGCTGATCCGTTCATGAGGCAGGCCATCCGGTATCTATCGTGGGAAGTGCGGCTTGCCGTCTCCCCGTGGATCTGGTTGTTGCCCGTGCTCTTTGCCGTCTTGCGACTTACCGGGGTGATCTGGAATCCGGGGGCGATCGGGTGGCTGATCTTCCTCGAGGTCGTCTTCCCGCTCCTCTTTCCGCTTCTCGCCTTCTCGCTCCTTGAGCGGGAGAAGAACCAGCGCACCCTGGCGGTGTTTGCCGCCACCCCGCGCAGAAAGGCGGGGGTGTTCCTCATCCGCTATCTGGCGGTGCTCATCCCGCTTGTGTTGACGGTGACGGCGGCGGTGCGGCCGAATGCATACCTGCTGCTGATCGCGCCCGGGGTGCTGCTGGGAGGGACCGCACTGTTCCTCGGGCTGCTGGCAGGTGAAGAGATGGGGCTGGGAGCGGCTCTTGCCTGGTGGGGGTTCTCGTTTGTCATCCTGCAGCTTGGTGGGCAGCTCTTCCAGCACCGGATCTTTAGCCTGTTCCCCCTCATGCTGCTTGGCACACCGCTTGCCCCACAGGAGATCATCAACCGCAAGTGGGGCCACTTGGCTGCCGGGCTAGTCTTCTTGCTACTCGCCCTGCTCGTTGCCGAGTACAAACGCTCGTGGAGCAGTCGCTCGTAGAGGACCGGGTGACGCGTTAAACAATGACCTGGATTCGAAACTTTGGCGAAACTTTGGGGTCAGGTCTTTACTTTTGATGTGGCTGATTGTGCTGCCGCCATGGC
>DTYT01000158.1 GCA_012961745.1 Kiritimatiellia bacterium
ATCTGGAACCTGGTTTTCATCCAATACAACCGCCGAGGGGATGGGTCACTCACCCCGCTGCCCCGGAAACACGTTGATACCGGGATGGGTCTGGAACGCTTGGTGGCCGTGTTGCAGGGAGTGCGTTCCAACTACGACACGGATCTGTTCGCGCCGCTGATCAGGAGGGTGGAGGAGATCAGCGGGATGAAGTATGAAAGCGAAGCGGCTGTGGCCATGCGGGTGATCGCCGACCACATCCGTGCCTTGGCCTTTGCTATAGCCGACGGCGTGCTGCCTTCCAACGAGGGCCGGGGTTACGTTCTGCGGCGACTCTTGAGACGGGCGGCGCGTTACGGCCGCAAGCTGGGGTTCAAGGAACCGTTCATGTGCCATCTGATTCCGGTACTCGAAGAAATCATGGCCGACGACTATCCGGAGCTCGTTCGGCATCGGTCGAGGATCCTGGATGTCCTCCAATCGGAAGAGGAGAGCTTCGCCAATACCCTGGATAGAGGTATCGGCCTGTTCGAGGAAGTCGTGAGCCAGGTGGTAGGGGCCGGCGGGAGCGTATTCCCGGGCAGGGAGGCCTTCCGACTGTACGACACATATGGATTCCCGTTGGATCTTACCCGGCTGATGGCCGAGGAGCGGAATCTGGTAGTCGATGAGGATGAATTCGGTCGCTGTATGGAGGAACAGCGGGAACGGGCGCGTGCCGCGCGGGGTTCGGCCATGCGCGAGCGGGAAAAGGAGGTGGTTTCCAGCCTGGTCGAGAAAGCCCTGAAATCCGCATTCTGCGGTTACGAGACGACCGAGACGGAAACCTCGGTGGTGGCGCTGGCGGACGAGACAGGTCTGGTAGACCGGCTCCCGGAGGGTAAGGAGGGTGAGGTGCTGTTGGCGGAAACTCCCTTTTACGGCGAATCAGGCGGCCAGGTGGGCGATCGTGGGATGATCCGGTCTTCGGCAGCGGAATTCGAAGTCTGGGATACACAGAAGCCGGCCGAGGGAATCATTTTGCATCTGGGAAAAGTAGTCCAGGGCTCCCTGTCAGTCGGTGACCGGGTTTCAGCGGAGGTGGATGCGGAACGGCGCCGCCGCATTGCTCGACACCATACGGCTACTCACCTACTGAACTACGCGCTGAGGAAGATTGTAGATCCGTCGGTGAGACAGGCCGGCTCCCTGGTAGGACCCGACCGCTTTCGTTTCGACTTTGCGCATCCCCGGGCACTGAGTCCCGCCCAGCTGGAGGAAATCGAACGGCTGGTCAACGACCTGGTACAGGCTGACGATGAGGTAAGGACCTACACCATGCCGCTGAAGGACGTTCCGGGATCCGGAATCATCGCCGTATTCGATGAAAAGTACGGCGAAACCGTACGCGTGCTGGATATCGGTGGATACAGCCGTGAGTTGTGTGGAGGCACCCATGTCAGGCGCACCGGAGAGATAGGTATCTTCAAGATTCTCACGGAAAGTTCCGTCGCGGCAGGGGTGCGCCGGATAGAGGCGGTTTGTGGCCGCCCGGCATACGAGGCGATGCGACGTGAACACGAAATTCTCATGAGACTGGCGAAGATGTTGAGTGTATCGATGGCGGAGCTCCCACGGCGAGTCTCTGCCCTGGCCGAGAAGGTGAAGTCGCTGGAGAAGCAGCTTCGGCAACGCGGGGGATCCCAGTCGGAGGCGGCGGTTCGGACTCGACACCATTCGGTCAACGGTATCGACGTGCTGCTGGGTGAAGCCGGGGAGACGAGTGCGGACCTGCTCCGCGGCGCGGCGGATCGGATCAAGGCCCGCGCCGAGGCTTCGGTGGCGGTTATCGCGGGAGTGGCGGATGGCAAGGCGCTTTTCGTGGCGTGGTGTTCTTCGGAGGCCGTGGCGAGGGGAATCCACGCTGGCCGGTTACTGGGAAGAATCGCGCGGATAGCGGGCGGCGGTGGTGGAGGCCGGCCGGAGTGGGCGCAGGCCGGGGGGCGGAATCCGGAAAAGATCCGGGAGGCTCTCAACGCCGTACCGGCCGCCATCGCGGAAATGGTGGCGCACTAAGTGCTCGGCGCGAGTCCGGCCGATAGCGAAACCGGTCGGCCGCATGATGGAGCTGGGGTGGCAGCAATGGATTCTTCTTCCAGGAAACCCGGGTTCTCCGACGCCTTGAGCAATGTGCGGATTGTACTGGTGAAACCGATATACGGCGGGAACATCGGGGCCGTAGCCCGCGTCATGAAGAATATGGGTCTCCGGGATCTGGCTCTGGTGACCCCGCGGCCGGACGTGGATTGGAACGAAGCGCGCCGGAGGGCGTACCGTGCATTGGACGTGCTGGAGAATGCACGCCGGTTCCCATCCCTGGAAGAGGCGGTTGGCGATTGCGGGTTGGTTGCGGGCACCACCGCCCGGGGCGGGCTGTACCGTGAGCATGCCCGTACACCCCGCGAATGGGCCCCGCGACTATTGGAGGCCGCACTGGACACGGCGGTGGCGCTGGTTTTCGGACCGGAAGACAGAGGTCTGACAAACGAGGAAATCGCTGAGTGTACTCAGGTAATACAGATTCCCTCCAGTCATGACTATCCTTCGCTCAATCTTTCACATGCAGTGATGGTCTGCTGCTATGAACTGTTCGTAGCTTCAGGTACTTTCTGCCCCCGGCAGGAGAGATCCGCGGAAGCCCCCTCGCACTTGCGCGAACGGATGTTTGCCATGTGGCGCTCGGCTCTCCTGGAGATTGGATTCGTGAATGAAGAGAAGGCGGACCACATGATGATGGGCCTGCGTCGGATTCTGTCGCGCGGCCCCCTGACGGTTGCTGACGTCAAGATTCTGATGGGAATCGCACGGCAGGCGCAGTGGTGTGGCGCCACCGTGAGGTCCCGTGGAATCGATCCGCACGTACACCCTGCCGAGCGGGGGGGAGTCCGGTCTTCGGGAGGAGGATGAACCGGACCGCCGGGTCGAGGGTGCCGACCGGCGCGATAGCCGGGCGGGGCGCTGCTCGGCGGCGCTTGACTGAGTGGGTAATTACCCATATTGTGACGCCGGTCGTCCGCAACCGTGGGAAGTAGAGTCGCCAGCCAGGAGAAGGGACAATGATGGTGTCAACCAAACTACTGTTCGAACATGCGTATGGCAAGTATGCCATCGGTGCATACAACATCAATAACCTCGAACAGGCCATCGGTCTGTTTCGCGGAAACCTGATGAGTAAAGCGCCGTTTATTCTGCAGATTTCGAAGGGTGCCCGCAGCTATACCGACAAGCGCTTCCTGGAAGCGATTATCCGTGCCGCGGACGAGATCTGGCCTGAAGCGATATTCGCCGTACATCTTGACCACGGAGACGAGGTTACCTGCATGGACTGCATTGAGAGCGGATTCTATACATCGGTGATGATTGACGCCAGCGCCGAACCGTTTGAACGGAACGTGGAGATTACCAAGCGGGTGGCGGAAGCGGCGCATGCCCGCGGAATATCCGTAGAAGCGGAACTCGGACAGCTCGGGGGCGTGGAGGAGCACGTTGCGGTCAGTGAGGCGGATGCCAAATTGACGGATCCGGAACAGGCAAAAAAGTTCGTTGAGCTGACGGGTTGCGATAGTTTGGCCGTCGCTATCGGCACCAGCCACGGAGCCTACAAGTTCCAGGGCAAACAGGGGGTAAGGTTCGATGTGCTGGAAAAGATCCACGAAAACCTTCCCGGCTTCCCGCTCGTGATGCACGGGTCGAGCTCGGTGCCGCAGGAAGAAGTCGAGAGAATAAATGCCGCCGGTGGCAAGCTGCGGGGAGCCCGGGGCGTGGACGAGAATGACTTTGCCCGGGCGGCTCCCCTGGGAGTGACCAAAGTAAACATTGATACCGACGGACGACTGGTATGGACACGGGTGCACCGTGAACACTTCCGGGATCATCCCGAGAACATAGATCTACGCAAGCCGGGAAAGGTTTTCATGGAAGAATATGCCAAGTTCATCGCCCACAAGAACGAGAAGCTGGGTGGTGCCGGAAGGCTGGAAGAGGTTCGCGGGTACATCCGGGAACATCAGAGTGGATGAGACAGCGCTTGTTTGAGGGGTTGGCACCGCCAGCAGTCGTGTCAGGCAGACACCGATCGCCTTTTCGGGGTCTCCACCGTGCCGGACCGGCCGGAGCTCTTCAATCACGGAGCCAGCGTGGAATAGGATGTCGGCGGCGGGAGTAATCCCGTCGAAGGGCGGAGCGCACCTCTTGGACCGAGACACGGGTGGTCTTCGGGAGCCACGCCGACAGCTCCTGTGCGAGGTGATCCAGGCCCAAGGAATGGGACCGCCCGAAACGCCGCAGTACCCGCAGGGTGAGCATGTGGAAATCACTGAACGGGTTCCGGCTGTATTTCCGGAAAAGCTCCATGCAGAAGGCGAAGTGTCCGCGGTTGTGGACGCGGTCCCACACGCGGCTGAAGTGACCGAGCATTTCGAGTTCCCGAGGGGAGAGCCAGGCACTGCGCCTCAGTTCGTAAGGCGGATCAGGGTTGAATTCCATTCGCCACGCGCATGTTTTCCGAGTGAGCGGTGCCCCACGCAGCCGTTTGAGGATTCCGATCTGGATCTCATGGGGGCCGATCCGGAAAAGACGGTCAAAGCCGTCTGCGAAGGACGCCAGGTCTTCTCCGGGTAGTCCCGCCAGCAGGTCCGCGTGCACTTCCGCACCGGTCCCATCGAGAATCGCGCGCAGGTTTTCTTCCATTTTCTCCATGTGCACGGCGCGGTTTACTGCCCGCAGTGCAGCCTCGTTCCAGCTCTGTATACCGATCTCCAAGCGCAGTGTGCCCGGAGGAAAGCGGGCGGCGAGTTCCAGCAGCTCGCGGGGGAAGCGATCGGGTGCCATTTCCAGATGGATCTGAGCTGGGGGCTTCACCCGGGGCAGCAGAAACTCGAGGATGCGGTAAGCGCGGTCCAGGTCGCTGTTGAAAGTACGATCGACAAATTTCACCCGCCGCGCACCGCGCTCCAGCAGGCGGGAGATTGCCGGCAACACCCTGTCGAGGGGGAACCGCCTGACTACCGGCGATGCTGCCGAGAGGCAGTAAGCGCAGCGATAGGGACATCCGCGCGTCGTCTCGACGTAGACATTTCTCTGCAACAGGTCCTCTTCACTGTAGAGATCGTATGGCAGCGGAAGAGTATGCAGATCGGGAAGGGGCCCTTTCAGCGCGCCCCTCCGCCGGTGCCGGCCGCCGGACTGCTGGCACAGGCGAGGCAGTAACAGTTCCCCTTCACCGAGGATGGTGGCATCCGCGATGCGGCAGATATCCTGGCTTTCGGTTTCGAAGCTGACTTCCGGCCCCCCCAGGAAGATCGGCGCCGCCGCCCGGGTTTCCTTCAGGCGGCGGACCACCTTGCCGACGAGCGCGATATTCCATACGTAGACTCCCAGGCAGATTGCCCCCGGATCGGCATCGACGATCGAGCGCACGATCTCTTCGGCGCTCTGATGGATTGTGAATTCCAGGAGTCGGAATGGGATACGGTGGGCTTCGAGACCGGCGGCGAGATAGCGGGCCGCCAGTGAGCAGTGGCAATAGCGTGCGTTGACGGCGGCCAGAACGACAGGACGTGAAACATTCATCGCCTAGATCGTACCGGCGGTGATCACCCGTACGAAGTTGGTGTTGCCCGGAATCTTCACCGGGACGCCGGCCGTGAAGACGATCCGCTCTCCGGGGTGGATGAGCCGCTGCGCGAGCAATGCATCGTGCGCCGCACGCATCAGTTCGTCGTCCGAGTCGGCGCGTCGAACGATCAGCGGGGTTATGCCCCAAGCCAGCGCAAGACGCCGGTAGACGTGCGGATGGGGAGTCGGGGCGAATATGCGTGCACGCGGCCGCAGCCGTGCCACGTTGAGGGCGGTCCGGCCGGAACACGTGCAGGCGACAATAGTAGTGGCACCGATCCGTTCGGCCAGCCGGCAGGCCGCACCGGCTATGGCACCGGAGACCGGTTCCGATAGCTTTTGAAGGCTTTCCATCCATCGATCGTGAGGGAAAATGGTCTCCGCATGGGAAATAATCCGGGACATCATTTCGACGGCGAGAACCGGAAAGCGTCCCACAGCGGATTCTTCGGAGAGCATCGTGGCGTCCGCGCCGTCCAGCATGGCGTTGGCCACGTCGGTTACTTCTGCCCGCGTGGGACGTGGATTCGCGGCCATGGAGCGCAGCATCTGGGTGGCGGTAATGACCGGCCGTCCCAGCACTGCGGCGCGCCGGATGATTTTCTTCTGAATCACCGGCACCGCTTCAATAGGGACCTCCACCCCCAGGTCGCCACGGGCCACCATCACCGCATCGGCGGAGGAGATGATATCGTCCAGATGGTCGATGGCCTCGTGTTTTTCGATCTTGGCGATGATAGAAATGGCTGCCTGATTCCGGTCCAGGAACGACCGGACGCGGACTATGTCATCCGCGGTCCGTACGTAGGATACTGCCACGTAGTCGACTGCTTTGCGTATTCCCCAGAGAAGGTCGTCACGGTCCTTGGCGGTGAAAGGTTCGATTCCGAGACTCCGGGAAGGCACGCTGATGCCCTTCCGCGAGGAGAGACGGCCTCCGATCACGACCCGGCATCTGACCTCGTGCTGGGTGGTGCTTTTCACCCTGAGTTCGATCATGCCGTCGGCAAGCAAGATAGTGTCGCCGGGCCTCAATTGACGGGGGAGGTCAGGATAGTTGACCGATACACACTGGCTGTCCCCGGGAGTGTCGCGGGTGGTTAGGACGAACATGCGACCGGGTTCCAACTCCACTGTGCCGGTGGCTAGCGTTCCAATACGCAGCTTGGGCCCCGAGAGATCCTGAATGACTGCTACAGGCTTTCCCTGCTGTTCCGCCGCGAGGCGGACCTTGCGGAGCAGTTGCGCGTGGTCCGCGTGGGTACCATGCGAGAAATTCAGCCGCGCCGCATCCATCCCTGCACGGACCATGCGGCGGATTATCCGCAGGTCGGAGGATGCAGGGCCCAGCGTGCAGACTATTTTTGTGCGGCGCATCGGTCGGCATGCTCCCCGAGCGAGAACCGGATACCGGCAGAATCGGCCCCTACTCCTATAGGACCGCGCCGATGGGGTATGCAAGCGAATTATGGGGGTGACTCACGCGAACCCCGGCGCGGGCAGATCGCAGGGGGGGCCTGAGGATGAGGATCAGTGGCACAGCAGCGACCCGTTGGGACGGCGCCTCGAAGGAATGTGTTGGCGGTGCCGGCAGTATCAGCGTGCCGCGCAACCTCATTCCGCGGGCGGCCATCCCGCCTTGATCCGGCGATGGTTTGACATCTGGGGGCGTCAAAATAGACTGTGATGCTGGCAAGCGTTATGCCAAGAGGGAGGCGGTGATGAAGCGCATTCTTTCAGGGATACAGCCGACCGGTAGACTTCATCTGGGCAACTATTTCGGGATGATGAAGCCCGCTCTCGAACAGCAGGGGCAGGGGGATCTGTTTCTTTTCATCGCCGACTATCACGCACTGACCAGTGTTCCCGATCCGGATCAACTCCGGAGTGACATCCACAGCGTAGCAGTAGACTTTCTGGCATGCGGGTTGGATCCCGGGAAGACCACCTTCTACCGCCAAAGCGACATTCCGGAGGTGACCGAGCTGAGCTGGTTGCTCTCGGTGGTGACTCCCATGGGCCTGCTTGAGCGGTGTCATTCCTACAAGGACAAGATAGCCCGGGGCATCCCTCCCAGCCAGGGTCTATTCTCCTATCCGGTATTGATGGCGGCGGATATCCTGGCGATGCGCAGCGACGCGGTTCCGGTGGGGCGCGACCAGAAACAGCACCTTGAGGTAACCCGGGATATCGCCGGGAGGTTCAATCTGCGATATGGGCAGGTTTTCGTTATCCCGGAACCCGATATTCGTGATGAGGTGGCCGTAGTCCCCGGCATAGACGGGCAGAAAATGTCCAAATCCTACAACAATACGATCGAAATTTTCGCTGATCCCGATGAAATCCGCAGGAAGGTGATGCGGATCGTTACCGACAGCACACCGGTCGAGGCTCCCAAGGACCCAGGGCGATGCAGTCTCTTCGCGCTGTTCCGCCTGTTCGCGGACGAGGATGAGCACCAGGAGCTGGCGGCGAGGTACAGGGCGGGAGGGGTCGCATACAGTGCTGTGAAAAAGGAACTGGCGAGCCGGATCGTGGACTATTTTGCGCCCTTCCGCCGTAAGCGCGAAGAATTGCTCGCCAATCCGGACTACGTACAGGCCGTTTTGGCGGAGGGGGCCCGCAAAGCCCGCTCAGAGGCGCAGAAGACGCTCAAAGCAGCGCGCAAAGCGGTAGGCCTGGAGAGCTAGATGAGTGCCCGGGGGGAATACAGGGTGCGGCTGGAGGTGTTCGAAGGGCCGCTGGACCTGCTGCTCTACCTGATCCGCAAGAACGAAGTCGATATCTACGACATCCCAATCGAGGAAATTACCCGGCAGTACATGGAGTACCTGGACCTGATGCGGATGCTGGATCTCAACATTGCGGGGGAGTTTCTGGTCATGGCGGCTACGCTGATGGTGATAAAGAGCCGGATGCTGCTTCCGCCGGAGGAACGCGACGAAGACGAGGAAGAAGAGGATCCCCGGTGGGAACTCGTCCGCCAGCTGCTAGAGTACAAGAAGTTCAAGGAGGCCGCCGGCTATCTGGAGCAGCGCGAAGCGCAACAGGAAAACGTATTCACTCCGGAGGAACCGGGAACGCTGCCCCCCCCGGATCCATCCCTTAGTCTTGCGGGCGTGAATATCTTTGATCTGATCACGGTTTTCAACAAGGCCCTCAAGAGGCTGCCCCGGGAGGATCTGCGCGAGGTTTTCGGGGAAACTTTCACCGTGGCGGACAAGCTCGAGGAGCTGGTGCAACTTACGGCGAAGCGGCGCCGGTTGAGTTTGTCCTCGCTTTTCGACCGCATGCGCTCGCGGGTGGAGATGGTGTGTACCTTTCTGGCTCTTTTGGAACTGATGCGCGTCAAGCAGGTGCGCGCGATTCAGGAAAGACCTTTCGGAGAGATTCTGATAGAAGGGGTGGCATGAGAGAGGATGTGATGGAAGCTGCGGATGCGCCGGCCAGACCGGATCTCAAGGCAATCGTGGGCGCGCTGCTTCTGGCTCACGGCCGGGCGCTTACCGCTGAAAGGATCCGCGAGGCTTTGATCCGGGCGGCGGAAGCGTCCGGGCAGGATCCCCCGCACTTCAGCACCGCGCAGATCGCAGAGGCGGTCAGTGAAGTGCGCAGCGCTCTGGAAGCCGCCGCCGTGGGGATTGAGGTGGTGGAGGTGGCTCACGGATGGCGGATGCAGACGCGGGGGGATTGTGGCCGGTGGGTGAGGGCGCTGCTGGTCAAAGCAGAGCGTCCCCGGCTGTCCCGCCCGGCCTTGGAGACCCTGGCTATCATTGCTTATCGCCAACCTTGTACCCGGGCCGAGATAGAAGCAGTAAGGGGGGTCTCAGTAGACCACGTCCTGCGAAGTCTGCTGGAGATGGAGCTGATCCGCATCGCCGGGCGGAGTCGTCTCCCGGGCCGTCCATTGTTCTTTGCGACCACCCCCAAGTTCCTGGAGCATTTCGGATTGAGATCGCTTGAGGAACTGCCTGCGGCAGCGGAACTGAGACGGCGCGACTCGGAAGCCGATGGTTGGCACCCCCCTGCGCCGGGGGAGAAAGTGGAAGCTCAGGAGAGGAAGGCTGAAGATGAGCAGTAGTCGGGCGAATGAGGAAAAGCGTCCCTCAGGAGAGGAAATAGAGGAATTGCGCCTCCGCATCGATGAGATCGACCTCCAGCTGGTCGATCTTCTGAATAAGAGGACCAAGGCAGCGCTTGAGATCGGACGCCGCAAGCAGGCCGAGGGCGAGGAACCTTACGTCCCCGCTCGCGAGCGGGAAGTACTCGAGAAAGTACTGGCTGCAAATCGCGGTCCCCTGAGCCGGGATGCCTTGCTGGCGATATACCGTGAGATCATGTCGGCGGCGCTGTCGGTGGAGAAGAGAATCGTTATTGCCTACCTGGGGCCGCAGGCGACGTTCACCCACATGGCGGCGCGATCGAGATTCGGCGAGAATGTGACCTATCGCCCGTTCGAGAGCATTGCCGAGGTATTCGCGGCGGTGGAGCAGGGACGAGCCGATTACGGAGTGGTACCCATTGAGAATTCGATTGAGGGGGCTGTATCTCATACCCTGGACGAGTTCGTCGAAACGGACCTGAAGATATGTGCGGAGATCTACCTGTCCATTTCGCATCACCTGCTGGCCGGCGATCCGAGCCGGGAAGTGGTCAAGGTCTATAGCAATCCGCAAGTTTTCGGTCAGTGCCGGCATTGGCTGCTGGAGCACATGCCTGGGGTGGAATTGGTACCGGTGTCCAGTACCGCACGGGCGGCCGAGTTGGCGGCACGCGAGCCGGGCAGCGCAGCCATTGCTGGCCGGCTGGCGGGCGAGCTGTACGGGTTGAAGATCCTCGAAGAAAACATTCAGGATGAGCTGGGCAACACGACCCGTTTCCTGGTAATCGGACGCCAGTTCAGCGGTCCCAGCGGTCGCGACAAGACCAGCATCCTTTTCGGGGTCAAGGACAAGGTCGGTGCCCTGCATGAGGCGCTGGGTCCCTTCAAACGCTACAACATCAACATGACCAAAATCGAATCCCGTCCGAACCGTTGCAAAGCCTGGGAATATTTCTTCTTCGTGGACATCGAGGGTCACGCGGATGAGGAATCGGTGCAGAACGCTCTCCGGGAAATGGGCTCCCATTGCACCATCCTGAAGGTCCTGGGATCTTACCCGAAGGCGCACCTGGAGCCGGCTGATTCGCACGGTAGCTAAAGGTTCCTGATGGCGGAGATACCCGTAGAATACAACCCTTGGGTGGACCTGCTCCGGCCGTACGAGCCGGGACGGCCGGTCGAGGAGTTGGCCCGCGAGCTGGGGGTCGCGCCGCAGGCGGTGGTCAAACTGGCTTCCAACGAGAACGCGTTGGGACCGTCGCCGGCGGCGGTACGCGCGCTGCGGGAGGCGGCCTCCCGGATGCATCTGTATCCCGACGGCTCGTGCTTCTATCTTGCGCAGCGGATTGCACAGAAGCTGGGCGTAACCTCCGACTGGCTGGTCTTCGGGACCGGCAGCAACGAGCTGATTGTACTGCTGGGGCTGGTTTTCCTGCGGCCGGGAGTGGCCGCGGTAATGTCGGAGAAAAGCTTTCTGATCTACCGGCTGGTGACCCGGATGTTCGGGGCGGAGCCCATCGAGGTGTCCATGAAGGGATGGACCATTGACCCGGGGGCATTGCAGGAGGCAATCGGAGAAGATTGCCGGCTCGTATTCATCGCGAATCCGAACAATCCGACAGGTACCGCCGTAAGCCGGGAGAATCTCGAGGCATTTCTCGACAGACTCCCGGATCACGTGCTGGCCGTGGTGGACGAGGCCTACGTGGAGTTCATGCCCGAAGGGCAGGCACCGGACCTGATCAGTCGGATGCGGGAGGGCAAGATGGTCTGTTCACTGCGGACCTTCTCCAAGATATACGGCCTGGCAGGACTCCGTATCGGATACTGTGTCGCTCCTCCCCCCGTAGCCTCACTGCTCCAGCGGGTGAGACAGCCGTTCAATGTGAGTTCTGTGGCTCAGGCGGCTGCTCTGGCGGCGCTGGAGGATCAGGAACATGTCCGCCGTACGCTGCAACTGGTGGCCTCGGAGAGGCGATATCTGGAATCCGAATTGCGGGGCCTGGGTATGGAATATGTGCGGTCGGTAACCAATTTCATGCTCGTGCGTACCGGCAACGGACTTCAGACTTTCGCGGCTTTACAAGAGAGACACATTATCGTACGTCCAATGGATGTTTACGGGCTGCCCGATTTTGTACGGATTACTATCGGGACGCACGAGCAGAACCGGCGTCTGATATCAGTGCTCAGGGATCTGCCGGGCGGACCGGGGAGACGAACATGATTATCGTGATGCGCAAAGATGCTACCGAAGACGATTTGAACCAGATACTGGCCAAGATCCGGGAGTG
The DNA here is from genome assembly GCA_012961745.1 of Kiritimatiellia bacterium. Taxonomy (GTDB): domain Bacteria; phylum Verrucomicrobiota; class Kiritimatiellia; order B70-G9; family B70-G9; genus B70-G9. Next base: position 12,031 of record DTYT01000158.1, read on the forward strand.
GGGGCTGAAGGCCAACGTGATCCGCGGTTCGGAGCGCATGGTGGTGGGGGTCATTGGGGATGAGGCCGTGATCAGAAACAAGCCGCTGGAGGCTTTTCCGGGCGTCGAGCAGGTGATGCCCGTCCTGAAACCTTACAAGCTGGTGAGCCGCGAGTGGCATCCTGAATCGTCAGAGGTCGTGGTGGGAAAGAACCACGCCGTGAAGGATAAAGCCGTTTTCGGTGGGCGTAGGGTGGTGGTGGTCGCCGGTCCCTGTTCCGTGGAGAACCGTGGCATGTTGCTCGACATGGCCAAGACGGTCAGGGAGGCAGGTGGTCGGCTCCTCCGGGCCGGGGCGTTCAAGCCCCGCACCTCGCCGTACGCCTTTCAGGGTCTGGGCTTGGAAGGGCTGCGGCATTTGGACGAAGCCCGACGCCTCACCGGGCTGCCTATCGTGACGGAAGTGTTGGATCCCAGAGACGTTGAGCTGTTGGCGGAGACCGCGGATATGATGCAGGTGGGGGCCCGCAACATGCAGAATTTCATCCTTCTGAAGGCGGTGGGCAGAACCGAATGTCCCGTCCTGCTCAAACGGGGACTGGCGAACACGATTGAGGAGCTGCTGATGAGTGCCGAGTACATCATGTCGCAGGGCAATCCCAACGTGGTGCTCTGCGAGCGGGGGATCCGGACCTTCGAGAAGTTCACCCGCAATACTGTGGACATCAGTGCGATTCCGGTGCTCAAACGGGAGTCGCACTTGCCGGTGATCGTGGATCCCAGTCACGGTACGGGACACTGGGATCTGGTGGAGCCTCTGGCCATGGCTGCGGTCGCCGCGGGCGCTGACGGCGTCATGGTGGAGATCCACCCCAATCCGGAAGAGGCCCTCTCGGACGGGCCTCAGGCGTTGTTGCCCGAGCGGTTCGCACACATGATGCGTGCTCTCGAATCGGTGGCTCGCGCCGTGGGCAGAACGCTCTGAAATCAGTCAAGGGAGTGGCGCATGCGCGTGGCCGTTTTGGGACTGGGCCTGATGGGGGCTTCACTGGCGTGGGCGTTGCGCCGCCGGGGGCTCGGACCGGTAGCGGGCTATGCCCGCCGCGAGGAAACCCGCCGGCTGGCCTTGGAGCGAGGCGTCTGCGACAAGGTGGCGGATGATCCGGCGGCGGTGGTGAAGGACTGTCAGGTGGCGGTCGTATGTACGCCGGTGATGGTGGTCCCGGAGATACTTCAGCGACTGGTCGCCCGGGGAAAATCCCGCAGGTTACTTGTCACGGACGTTTCGAGTACCAAGAACTGGGTGGTCGAGAGGTGTGAGGAGATTTGTGGCACCGGGGCAATCCGTTTTCTGGGTAGCCATCCCTTGTGTGGATCCGAGCGGGCCGGACTGGAGAACGCCGACCCCGACCTCTACGAGGGCGCGGTGACGGTACTGACTCCAACTCCCCGCTCAGCCCCATCGGACGTGGACCTCCTGGCGCGGCTCTGGGGGTTTGTGGGTTCCCGAGTTATCAGGATGCCGGCGCGTGCGCACGACGCGGTGGTGGCACGTACGAGTCACCTCCCGCACGCCTTGGCGGCACTCATGGTTCACCTTGTCGACCGCGGGGACGTGGAACAGGACGGCCGGTTATGCGGCACGGGATTCCGGGACGCATCGCGGATCGCATCGGGACCCTCCACGGTGTGGCGGGACATCTTCCTCACCAATGCGGAGGAAATGGTCGACGGGCTGAACGCCGCCGTCGATCAACTGCAGCGGCTGCGGGAGATGATAGCTTCGGGACGGGGGGAGGATGTGGAGGCTTGGCTGCGGAAGGCGGCTCAGTTGCGGGGAAAGATATTGGGAGTCGCCGGGAAGCGGGCGGGTTGATGGAGAAGCCGGATGCGGCGTAGCGTGCGTATAGTCCCGGGCTGGTACCAGGCGGAAACGGTGGCTTCCGTCCCCGCCGATAAGAGCATCGTCCAGCGTCTGCTGATAATGAGCCTTTTCTGCCAGGGGGAGACCCGCATCGAGGGTAGCGGGTTCGGATCCGACTGTATCTCCACTGCCCGCGCGGTGGGAATGCTCGGCGCCGACGTGCGCATGGACCGACTGGGCGGTGCTGTCCAGGTGTTGCCACCGTCGGAAGGGCTGGTGCAGCCCGAAGGCGAAGTCTGCTTGGGCAATTCCGGTACGGGAATGCGTCTGCTTTCGGGCGTGGTGGCAGGATATCCGTTGGATGTGACTCTAACCGGAGACGAATCGTTGATGAGGCGTCCCATGGGCCGGATAGCCGACCCTCTGCGGAGGATGGGAGCGCAGGTTGACCTGCTGGGAGCCGAAGACCGCCCGCCGGTGCGCATACGTGGCGGGGGACTCAACCCGATACGGTATGAACTTCCGGTCGCGTCGGCACAGGTCAAGTCCTGCATTCTTCTGGCGGCCTTGTTCGCGGAAGGTGAAACCGAGATCATTGAGCCGGCCCCATCACGCGACCATACTGAACGGATCCTGCTGCGGTGGGGTGTTCCAATCCAGTGTGAGGGAAAGTCTATCCGGCTCAAGGGGTATGGCCGCGGCGGTCCGCGTTTTCGCGCGGAGACGTGGCGCCCCCCGGGGGATTTCTCATCGGCGGCGTACATCATGGCGCTGACGGCGGCCGAACCGGGGAGGTCGATATGGGTGCGGCAAGTGGGACTGAATCCCCGCCGCACCGCTTTTCTGGATGTGTTGTCGGGGATGGGGGCGGCGGTGTCCGTTGATCCCCGACCGGGAGGCGACTGGGAGCCGGCGGGTAGTGTCCACGTAGAAGGGCGCCGGCTGCGGGCGGTGCAGGTTTGGGGAGAGTGGATACCTCGCCTGATAGACGAGTTGCCCTTGCTGATGGCCTTGGGAAGCTTGGCAGACGGTCATACGATCGTTCGCGACGCACGGGAGCTGAGAGTGAAGGAATGTGATCGGATAGCCGCGATGGGAGAGGCGCTGCGGCGGCTGGGAGTAGACGTCCAGGAATTCGATGACGGTATGCGGGTCGTCGGTCCGGCTTCTTTCAGGCGCGAGGAAGTGGTGTTGGATTCGCTCGGTGATCATCGGATTGCGATGTCGCTGGCCGTGCTGGCAACTTATGCGGAGGCACCGGTGGTCATCCGGAACGCGGGTTGTTCGGAGATATCCTGTCCGGGATTCTGGGAGCTGTTAACCTCCTGCGGGGTGGTGGTTGAAGATGCCGAATGATTTGGTCATAGCCATTGACGGTCCCTCGGCTTCGGGAAAGTCGACGGTTTCGCATCTCGTAGCGCGGCGGTTGGGCGTGGTATACGTTGACTCGGGAGCGCTGTATCGGGGCCTGACCTGGAAATTCCTGCGCGAAGACGTGGATCCATCGCAGGCGGATCGCGTCCTTGCAGTGCTTACCATGTCGCAGTGGGAGTTTTTCGTTAGCGGGGGAACCGTCCATTTCCTGGTAGATGGGGAAGATCCGTGGGAGCAACTGCGTTCGGCGGAGGTCCGCGAGAAGGTGGCCGATGTGGCTGCGATCCCGGAAGTACGGCAGTTTGTATGCAATCATCTGCGAGGCCTGCGCCGGTTCGGATCTCTGGTCATGGAGGGCAGGGATATAGGCAGCGTGGTTTTTCCGGAGAGCGCGTTCAAATACTATCTGGACGCAGATCCGGAAGAGCGGGCGAGGCGGCGCTATCGCGAGGTGGCGGGTCGGGAAGAAGACGTGAGGTTTGAGGAAATAAAGGAATCCCTTCTGCAGCGCGATCAAAAGGATTCTACCCGGCCCACCGCCCCGCTGCAGATCCCGCTGGGGGCGAAAGTGATCAATACGACGGGGATGAGTGTGGAGCAGGTGGTGGACCTGATCGTGCGCGATGTCCGGTCAAGGATCGGCAGCAAACAGTTCTCGGGCCAGTAATTTCTGGTACGGGCTGGGACGGAGACTGTTCTACGTTCTGGCTCGGTTGTTTTTCCGTCTTCGGGTAAGCGGCGTGGAAAGGATTCCGCGCCAAGGCGCGTGCATTGTCGCCGCCAATCACGCCAGCTATCTGGATCCTCCCCTGCTGGGATGCGGGGTGAGACACCGCAAGTTCCACTACATAGCCCGTTTGACATTGTTCCGAAATCCGGTGCTAGGATTTCTTTTCCGGAGGTGGGGGGTGGTTGCGTTGGATCGGGAGCGCGGCGGCGACGTAGGGGCTCTGCGTCAGGCTCTCCGACTTCTGAAGCAGGGGCACGTGTTGGCGTTGTTTCCGGAAGGGACGAGAACCCCAGACGGCACCATCCGGGATGCCAAGCCCGGAATCGGGTTCCTGGTCGCCAAGGCGGGGGTGCCTGTGATCCCGGCCCATATCGACGGTACCTTCCGATGCCTGCCCAAGGGGCGCAAGGTTCCGCGTTTGGGACGGGTATCGGTGTCCTTCGGAGCGCCGATAGTTCCGGAGGAAATTGCGGCCTGTGCGCGGGGCGCCGATGGGCGATCTGATTTCGGCGCAGTGTCAAGGCTGGTCATGGAGCGTATCCGCAACCTTGCGGAGAGACGGCTTGATCAGCATGGACCTGACGGCTGGGCGTCTCCCTGTCGACAGGTTTAAAAGCATTGTCAAGTAATATTACTATTCATATAATTACGTCAAGAAATACCATTCCTCGCGCGAAAATAGGTCGAACTTTCTTGACACGGGCCGGCATGAAGGTGTCATACTCGGGGACGAAGGAGCACCTTGGACAGAAGGCGGCCGATGCCTCGAAAACAGATATCTCCGGCGTGGGGAGTAGTTGTCTCGGGCACCCGGTACCAGTTCCTGGACACAGAGACGGAAGCGGCCTTCATTACCCTGGGAAATATCCCGGTTTTGGGATGGTCCCTGAAGGCCTTTGAGGAGGCCGCCCCGATAGAGGCGGTTCTGGTAGTGGCCGAGAAGAGGAGATTGGGCGAGGTGGAAAGCATGGTGCGGCTGCTGGGATACGGAAAGGTACGCAAGATAGTGGCCGGAGCAACTCAGTGGCTCAAAGCGGTCCAAGCCGGCGTGAATGTTCTTGAGGATGAAGGGCCGGCAGCGGTGGTGGTCCATTCCGCGGCTAGGCCCATGGTTACCGCCAGCACCATCGAGAGCGTGTTGAGTGCGTTACGCCGCTTTGACGTGGCCGTAGCCGGCAGCCCGCTGGCAGACACCGTCAAGCTGGCGGCATCCAACGGCCGGGTCACCAAGACGGTCACCCAAGGCCGGTGTTGGTGCGCACATACGCCGCAGGCATTCCTCTTTCCCGA
>DTYT01000159.1 GCA_012961745.1 Kiritimatiellia bacterium
CTTCATCGTGATGAAGCTATCAAATCCCCTCACCCCAACCCCGCTCAGCATAAGCGCCATTATCACCGCTGCTGTCTTCAGTCTGCTGCGCGCCTTCATTTCCACACTCTCCTCATCTTCAACCCAACTCATATACCAACTGCACACTAGTCCTCAATCGCATTGACAAAGGGATACGACCACACCTCTTCCTGCGCAAATACACGGAAACAGCGGCATACTGATCCGGGCGATCTCGCCCAGGGCGGGTTATTCAATAGGGGTCCTTGGAGAACCGATCCCACGACATGTCCATTCAACCATGAATCGCGGTCCCCTGTCAACCCTCAAAAGTGACTTTTTTTGTGGAATTTATTTTTCTTGACGTTCTCGACGCAATGGCGTCAGAACCTCAACCCGACGAATCCACCGGCCCATTCCATCTCAAAATCCACCGCCTTGTCGTATTTCTCACGCAACACCCGCACCTCTTCCGCCGCGCGTTCCTTCGCCGTTATGCTGGCATCCGCTTCCATCCTCCGGTACTGCACCCCTGCAAGCAGTCCCAAGCCCTTCCTCAAGGGCCAGTCCAGCGATAACCGCAACCCGTAGTTGCGGTACGACAGGTCCACCTCCTTCTCGTGCCGCGAGCTGATTCCGATGTCGCTGGTGCCTCCATCGAATTCCATGAACCCGTAATCCGCGGACAAGGCCACACTGACCTGGCCGGCTTCCCTTCGGGCAAGCACCAATCGCGTCTCCGCCCCCACTCCAACCTGGGGAATGACCATCCCGGCCCACCCGCTGCCCTTGCCACCTGCCACGTAGGTGCGCGGGGGATTCTCGTACGTCGTCAACCCTTCCGCACGGCCGGCATCAATCTCATACCGGCCGACGATGGAGAAGAGCCCCATTTGGACCCACGGCGTGAACCACGCCGACCGGGAGCGCAATCCCACCGGTGTAATCAGCACGTTGAACTGCATCACGCCGCTCTGAATATCCGCCTCATATTGCCGCCCTTCGGGTATCATCATGTACTCGTAATCGTTCCCCCGATATTGCACGTTTTCGACCCCGATGTAGAAGTCCCGGGGTGCGGTACCCCGGACGTGCGGGTTCGCATACCGCGCCTCGAGCCTGAGAGTCACGAAGCGCCAGCGGCGTTCCAGCTCTACGCCCGCCAGGCAAACGTCCCTGTCCAGCCCCAGTTCCTCCAGACTGTAATCTTCGCGGTACTTGTACTTGTACTGCAGCCCCTCCAGCTCAAAGACCGGTCGCGTGGTTTCTTTGACCACTGCCTTCAAGGCAGTGACCCGGCCGGCGACCGCCAGAACCCGCATCCCGGTGGGCGGCGCATCCTGGTCGGCGCGCCCCGCCACCACCTCCGCCTGCAACGGCGCCGCCGCAAGCCGGACCACCACTAAAGCAATCACACCGTGTTGCATCCTGTTCATCCGCTTCTCCCTTACATCGTCGACCCGGGAACGGCACCCGTGCGCCCCGTTTCCCGCGCCAGCCTGCCTGATCGGAAGCATTCCGGCAACCGAAACTTGTCGTGCGCCGCTGCGCCCCTCCAAGCGGACGCGTGCGGAGGGTGGGGCACGGGACAATCTTGTCCTTGTATTCGGCGCATTTTCTGCCAATCTGGTCTCGCATCCACGGAAGTGTCCGCATTTGCCAGGTGAGAAGTGCATAAGGAAAGGAGACCGGGGATCCATGAACCCTGAAACCGATGGTCAGACGCAGTCGGTAATTGATTCACAGGTCGAAATAACCGGCACGGTTAAAACCCAGGGCTCGCTGAGGATAGACGGTAAGCTCAAGGGCGACCTGGAATGCGGCGGCGATGCGGTTATCGGCAAGTCCGCGCGGATCGAAGGGAATCTGATGGTCAACTCGGTCTCGGTGGCGGGCCAGGTGAACGGCAACATCACCGCGCGTGACCGGATCGAAATGAAATCATCAGCGAAAGTCACCGGGGACATCAAGGCCAAGCGCCTGGCCGTTGAGGATGGGGTCACCTTCATCGGCCGCAGCGAGGTCACTCCTACCGGACCGACGACCGCAACCCCGCAGACCCCACGCGCCCCGAAGACCGACAGCGACCCGGGAGAAAGAGAAGCCAAGGGAGGTATCTTCACCAGGAAGTAATCCGTGGACGAAGGAATCTTCGGGCCGCGGCCTGGGAGGTGTAGAGTGCTTGCCTGAGCGCGAGAAAGCCGAGTTTCTGGACGGTTACGCGGTCATCAAGGCCGCCCGCCGTGCGGCTGGAAAAGAGAAGCAGGGTGTCCGGCGCGAAGAAGCCGACAAGAAGCCGGAGACAGCGCACTGCCCGCGGGGCGCGGCCGACCTGCACATCCGGCATACGGTCCGCCCGCCTACTTACCAGATCATCTGCTATGAGTGCGGTTATTCCTTCCGCCTGACAGGCAAGGCTCAACGAACGTTCTGTCCGCGCTGTCGGGTAATCCTGGACCTGACCGATTACTCGATAGAAACCGTGTGGCATCAGCCGATCAAGACCTGCGGGCGGATTCGGCTGGCCTCCGGTGCGGTGCTGGAAGAAGCCGAACTGGTTGCGGGGGAAATCATCCTGGAAGGCACCGTGAAGGACGGCCGACTGCGCGCCCTGATGGTGCTGGAAATTCATCCCCGGGCGCGGTTCGACCTGAGCCGGGTGCGCGCCCGCGACCTGCGAATCGCACAGGGTGCGGTGGTACGCAGCCGCCAGCCGGTGACCGCCGAAAACATCGAAGTGGCGGGAAAACTCGAGGGACGGATCCAGGTTAGCGGTCGCATAGTCATCCGTGGCGGCGGCTTGATAAAAGGGGAACTGTCGGGTCCTCACCTGGTCGTGGAAGAGGGCGGGGGGCTGAGGGCCAGATGCGCAATCGTGCCGAGCGCCGCAGGCGCCGCAGCAACCAGGCCGGAAGCCGGGGGGAAGAAAGGACGCCCTGGGGCTGACGGGGGCTCTCGTCGCTCCTCTTCCGGGTGAGCGGCCGGGATTTCAAGCGCGGTTCCGAAATGACGCTGCGGGTATCGAGGATGAAGAATGTTGTCGCAGTCGCGTGGGCCGGGATGCTGATCGTTCTCCAGGCGGTCGATGCCCAAGTGGTGGTTGTGAAGGGAGGGGCCCCGAAATGGCCGATTGCGCTCTCCGGACTGGTGCCGGATACAACGGCCTCTTCCCACAAGCTGGTCGAGATTCTCGGAGGCGATCTGGAGATTTCGGGCTGGTTTACGCTGGTGCCGGACGGCTCGGCCATCATCCGGTGCATCGGGCGCGTTCGCTCGCGCGGCGACCGCATCACCGTAGTGTGTTCGGTGGTCTCGCACCGAACCGGACGCGAATACCTGTCCCGCCGATACCGGGCGCGGGTAAGTGAACTGCGGCAGACTGCCCACCGGCTGGCCGACGAGATTGTGCGTGCGGTTTCCGGGAAGCCGGGCATTGCAGCGACCCGAATTGCACTGGTGGGCACCCGCAACGGGCACAAGGAGCTGTACTTGTGCGATGCCGACGGGGGCAACCTGGTCCAACTGACCCGCGATCGGAGTATCAGCATCGCACCGGCGTGGGGACCAGAGGGACGGATTCTCTATTACACATCCTTCCTGATGGGCTATCCCGATGTCTACTCCATAGACCCCGTGCGCAAGAAACGGATCCGGCTGGTGCGGTTTCCCGGATTGAACACCGGTGCTGCCGTCTCGCCCGACGGGCGGCGCATGGCGGTGATCCTTTCCAAGGACGGCAATCCGGAGCTGTATGTCCTGGAAATGCGCGGTTGGCGGGCTACACGGCTTACGCGGACCCCCGCCGCAGCAGAAGCTTCGCCGGCCTGGTCACCGGACGGCACGCGGCTGGCCTTTGTCAGCGACCGATCGGGAACGCCGCAGATATATGTGCTTGAAGCGGACAGCGGCCGCACGGTGCGCCTTCATCTGCGAGGCTCCGAGAACGTGGCGCCCGACTGGGGTCCTGACGGACGGCTGGCTTTTGCTTCGCGTTTCGCCGGAATATATCGGATAGGAGTGTACGATTTCGATTCCGGGGTGATATCCTACGTAAGCGGGCCGGATGCGGACTACGAGGATCCTTCCTGGGCCCCCGACGGACGCCACATCGCGGCGACGCGCACCACCGGATTCCGCTCCCAGGTCTTCGTCCTGGATACGCTGGGCGATTCTCCGCGCCTCTTGACCGCTTACCCCGGTGACTGGTATTCTCCCGCATGGTCGCCGAAATTGCCGACGAACGAGTAGGGAGGAACGGAACGATTATGAAAAAGGCCATCGTGTTCGCAGTCCTGGCGATGGGGGTGGGGCTGGCAAGCAACGGGTGCCGCAGCCAGGGCAGACCCGGCGTGGGTCCCCAGGAAGTAGGAGGGGTGGCCGGGGCAGAGATTTACGGAGCCCCCTTGGCGGATCGTCCTGAAGGACAAGAATACCAGAGTCCTTTCCAGCCGGTGTATTTCGACTATGACAGTGCCCGGATCAAGGTTGCCGAAAGATCCAAGCTGGACCAGGTCGCCGAGTATTTGAAAAAGAATCCCCGCGTCGGCCTGATTGTCGAAGGCCACTGTGACGAGCGCGGAAGCCGGGAATACAACCTGGCGCTCGGCGAGCGGCGGGCTCAGGCGGCCCGCGCCTATCTCACCGGGGTGGGAATCGATCCGTCCAGGATCCAGACCCGCAGCTACGGGGAGGAAAAGCCCGTCGCCCTGGGACATGACGAAGAATCGTGGCGGCTGAACCGGCGCGCGGAGTTCGTTCTCTTCAACTGGTAGAGTCTGCGGGCCGACATGTTCCACCGCGTTTCCGGCAGCCCGGGGTATCCATCGTGCTTTCGCTCAGAACAGTTTCTCTCCTTATTGGAATGATCCTGCTGGCAGGCGGCTTGATACTGATCGTATCACCGGAGCGTACAACCGAGATCTTCCGCCGCTTCCCGCGCAGCCGTACCGCCGCCGCGGTTCTGACTGCCGTAGACCTGGCATGGGTGGCCCTGATTGTCATGCGGGCGCCGCTGGGCCGCTTCGAGTTCCTGAAGCCGTATGTGATCCCGGCGTCCGTAGTGGCCTTTGGTATAGTCTTCTTCTTCGTGGATGAACTCCTGGCACCGCGGGCGTTGGGAGGGTTTCTGCTGCTGGCCGGAGATCCGGTTCTGGACGCCGCACGCTGGAATCCCTCGTACTGGCGACTGGCGGTGGTGGCGCTTGTCTACTTGTGGGTGATCGCTGGAATGTGGCTGGTACTCAGTCCGTGGAGATTCCGACTCTGCATTGAAAAACTGGTCCCGGCTATTCGAATGCGTATCGCCGGGGGCGTGCTGGCAGCTGCCGGGGGGCTGGTGGGCGGACTCGCTCTCGGCTGCTATTGAGCGGGTTCGTACCGCGATTTATAGTTCCCTGGCCAGAAGGGCCAAAGGGAGAACGCCGCATGCGTATTCTGGTTCTCCGAGGCGGAGCGATCGGGGACTTCGTCGTGACCATTCCCGTGCTCTGCAGCCTGCGAGAGGCCTGGCCTGACTGTTACCTCGTGCTGGTGGGGTACCCGCACATCGCCCGTCTGGCGCTCCAGAGCGGCCTGGTTGACGAAGTGCGCTCCCTGGATGAAGTCGGCATGGCCCGCTTTTTCTCGTGGAAGCCGGAATTCGACGAGGAGCAGATCGGTTTCATTTCGTCATTCGACCTGGTTATCAGTTTTCTCCACGATCCGGGCGGTATCGTCCGCAAGAACCTCACCCAAGCGGGAGCGCGATACGTAATATACAGATCCCCCCTGGTGAAAAACCGGCATGCGGTCGATCAAATGATGCTGGCTCTCCAGGCTCTACCGGTGGAGATGAGGGAGGGGGCCGCGCCCCACCTGCCTCTTCCGGAATCGCGTCGTCGGCGCGGCCGTGACATACTGCAAGAGTTCGCGCTGCCCGCGGCCGCCGTAGCGATCCATCCGGGAAGCGGAAGCCTCCAAAAAAACTGGAACTTGGACAATTTCATCTCCCTGCGCACGGCGTTGCGCGAACGGCTCCACCTGGATTCCTTTTTCGTCCTCGGCGAAGCAGACGGGCGAATCCGGGATGCGCTGGCTGCCCGCCGGGATGCGCCCCCCGTAGTGGACGGCCTACCCCTGACGGACACTGCGGCCTTGCTCGGGGCCAGCCGGGCTTTCATCGGAAATGATTCGGGGATAACCCATGTGGCAGCAGCCCTGGGCCTGCCCACGATAGCAATCTTCGGTCCCTCGGATGCTTCGCTGTGGGGCCCGCGAGGACGGCGCGTCCGGATACTGCAGGCGGAGGACCGGCGGCTCAGCTCGGTAAGCGTTCTCGACGTTCTTGACGCCTTGAGGGAGCTGTTGTCTGATTGCTCGTGATAACCAGTTGCCGACCGGCTCCCCGGCGGATGTGCAGGCAGGAAGGATACCGGAGTCCGTGACAGCGGCCTTCCTTTTGGGAATAGATGCCTTTCTTGCCGAAGTCCCTGCAGATCTGCGCGGGGCAGCCGTCGGAGTGGTCGCCAACTGCGCCTGTCATACGCGGGACGGGCTTCCCACCGTGGAGGCCGTCGCCCTCCATCCCGATCTCAGGCTTTCAGCCCTGTTTGTCCCCGAACATGGCTGGCGGGTCGATTCCGGTGCCGGCGAGCCGGTCAGGGACTCCTTCCTGTCCCCGTGGAAGGTCCCGCTGTATTCGCTATATGGAATGCGGAAAGGACCCCCTGCAGGCCTTCTGCAAGAACTGGATCTGCTGCTCTTCGATCTGCCCACGCTGGGCGTGCGGTGCTTCACGTACGTCTCCACGCTGCGCTTCTGCATGGAAGCTGCGGCGGTCGCCGGCATCCCCCTGGTGGTGACTGACCGTCCCATACCCTTTCCGGAAACCAGGGATGGACCCATGCTGGAATCCGCACAGATCAGCTTCATCGGCGCGATTCCGACACCGCTGGTCTACGGCCTGACCTCATGCGAAGCGGCCATTCTCATCCGCGAACATTTCCGCCTGGATCTGGACCTGCGTATCTGTCCGATGACCGGCTGGCCCGCGGGAGCCGACTGGTGGCCTGCGGGCCTCGCGTGGCGGGCGCCTTCCCCTGCGCTGCGCAATCCGGAAAGTGCCCGTTGCTACCCCGCACTGGTGTGGGCGGAGGCTTCGGCCGCGGCGGATATCGGAAGGGGGACCGATCTGGCATTCCAAGTGCTGCGGTGGGAAGGGATGGATCCGAA
>DTYT01000160.1 GCA_012961745.1 Kiritimatiellia bacterium
CGGCCGTCGGCCTCCGCTTCCACTCCCCCGCAGAAGTAGTGGGCTGCCGGCACAACCGGTATCCGGTCGCGGGCCATGTCATACCCGTACTTCAAACATGTCGCGTAAATGTTGGGGAAGCGCGCCCTGAGAAATGATTCCGGCTTGTGAGTAATATCCAGGTACACGCACGGCTGCCCGCTGACCTTCAATTCCCGGTCGATCGCTCGGGCCACCACATCACGCGGCGCCAGTTCGCCCCGCGGATGGTATTTCGGCATGAACCGCTCCCCGGCGGCAGTCACCAGAACCGCACCCTCTCCCCGTACCGCCTCGCTGATCAGAAAGGACTTCGCCTCCGGGTGAAAAAGGCACGTCGGATGAAACTGTACGAATTCCAGGTTCATGATGGGGAGGCCGCACCGCCAAGCCATGGCGATCCCATCACCTGTCGCCGTATCCTCGTTGCTCGTATACAGATAAACTTTCCCCGCCCCACCGGTCGCCAAGACCAGTGCATCACACCGGACAGCCAAAATATCGCCGGTTTTCGGCTCAAGGAAGTATGCTCCTACGCAGCGGTTTGCTCCGCGCAGGCCAAGCCATCCGGTGGTAATCAGGTCCACCGCCATCAGGCCGGGCACTAGGCGGCAATTCCTCCGCGACGCGACTTCCTTCAGCAGTACGCGCAGCAGCTCGGCGCCGGTCACGTCTCCCGCATGGAGGATACGACGGTGGGAATGGCCGCCCTCCCGCCCCAAGTCGTAGAAATGCTGCCCATCGTCCCGCGTAAAGCGCACCCCCAGCTTCTCGAGCTCCTCAATCGCCGCAAAACTTCCCACAATCACTTCTCGGACCACCTTCTCGCGGCTGAGGCCCGCCCCGGCCGCCAGCGTGTCTCGGACATGGCTCTCCACGCTGTCTCCCGGGGCAAGCGGGCAGGCGATCCCTCCCTGAGCCCGCGCGGAATTACTCTCCCGGAAAGTCTTCTTGCACACCACCATCACGTCCAAGCCGGAATCCAAGTGCAAGGCAGCGGACAATCCCGCGAGACCGCCGCCTATTATCAGCACGTCCGTCTCGATCTTGCGCATAACGACCGCTCAGCCTCCCCAGCGACCCGCCCGGTTCCGGATGGAAAGCCACTTCCGGCTTGATCCCTCCTTCACGATCCCATATTGTCCGGCTACTGTCTGATTAACGCAAGTCGCACTCCGGGGGGCAGAAAGGAGCAGGTAGTCATGCCCGAGATAGTAGACGTCCACGCCAGAGAAATTCTCGATTCCCGTGGCAATCCCACAATCGAGGTGGAAATCGAACTCGCCTCAGGAGCCGTCGGCCGCGCGGCGGTTCCTTCCGGGGCCTCGACCGGCGAGAACGAGGCGGTAGAGTTGAGGGATGGCGACCCGGAACGCTATCACGGCAAAGGAGTGCTCAAGGCGGTCGCCAACGTCAACGACGTCATCGGGCCCCAGATAATCGGCATGACCTCGTTGGACCAGGTCGAGTTGGACAACTTCCTCATCAGTCTGGATGGCACTCCCAACAAGTCCAAGCTGGGGGCCAACGCAATCCTCGGAGTATCCCTGGCAGTCGCGCATGCCGCGGCCAACTATCTCGGTCTTCCTCTCTTCCGCTGGGTGGGTGGTACCGCCGCACGGGATTTGCCGGTCCCCATGATGAATATTCTCAACGGCGGCGCCCATTCGGACGCTCCGGTGGACATCCAAGAGTTCATGATCGTGCCCCACGGGGCGCCTTCGTTTGCGGAAGCGCTGCGCGTAGGTGTGGAAGTGTTCCACCGCCTGAAGGCGGTCCTCAAGTCCCGGGGACTGAATACGGCGGTAGGCGATGAAGGCGGTTTCGCCCCGGAGCTGAAAAACAACACCGAAGCCCTTGAGGTCATCCTGGAGGCTATTCAAAAGGCGGGATATGAACCCGGCAAGGATGTTTCCATCGCTTTGGATGCCGCGGCCAGCGAATTCTACGACCGGGAGAAAGGTAAGTATGTCTTTCACAAGAGTGACGGCTCCCAAAGGTCCGCTGAGGAACTGGTTAGTCTGTATGAAGACTGGATCGGTCGTTACCCGATAATATCCCTGGAAGACGGGCTGTCCGAACATGATTGGGAAGGATGGAAAGTCCTTACCGAACGACTCGGAAGCCGCCTGCAACTGGTGGGCGACGATCTCTTCGTTACCAACCCCACGTTCCTCAAAAGGGGCATCCGGGAAGGCGTGGCCAACTCCATTCTCATCAAGCTCAACCAGATCGGCACGCTTACGGAA
>DTYT01000161.1 GCA_012961745.1 Kiritimatiellia bacterium
CTCCACGATGAACAGCTCGGCCAATTGGGGATCCCGTTCGCTGCAGTCGGCCAGCTTGCCCGGGAGATTGCCGCTTTCCAGAGCGCCCTTGCGACGTGCGAGATCCCGGGCCTTGCGCGCGGCAGTGCGTGCCCGCGCTGCGGTGAGGGCCTTGTCCACTATCCGGCGGGCGACCGAGGGATGTTCTTCGAAGAAAGTTCCCAACTCTTGATTGACTATGGATTCCATCAAGCCTTGGATTTCGCTGTTCCCCAACTTGGTCTTGGTCTGGCCTTCGAATTGAGGGTTGGGAAGACGGACGTTGATCACCGCAGTCAGGCCCTCCCGGGCGTCTTCCCCCGAGATGGCCAGCTTGTCCTCCTTGATCAGCCGATTTGCTCGCGCGTAGGCATTGATCGTCCTAGTGAGAGCCGAGCGAAATCCGCTCAGATGCGTCCCCCCCTCAATGGTGTTGATGTTGTTCGCGTAAGCATAGATGTTCTCGCTAAAAGTATCCGTATACTGCATGGCAATATCGACCTGAACACTGCCCTTCTGCCGGGCGAAGTAAATGATGGAGTGGAGGCAGGACTTGCTGGCGTTCAGGTGCTGGACGAATTCCTTGATTCCCCCGGTGTAACGGTAGGCTTCCTTGCGGGGGGGATCTTCCTGCTCGAGCCCAATCTGGATTCCCGCGTTTAGGAAAGCTAACTCACGCAGCCGGGATGCAAGGGTGTCCCAGTTGAACTGGGCCGCCGGAAATATTTCTGGATCGGGACGGAAAGTTATCTTGGTCCCCGTGCTCTTGGTCCTGCCGATGGCCTCCAGACGGGTGACCGGCTCGCCGCGCTCGTAGCGCTGATGGTAGATGCGGCCATTGCGGCGCACCTCCACCTCCAACCATTCGCTCAGGGCATTCACGCAGGAAACGCCTACACCATGCAAACCGCCGGAGATGCGGTAGCTCTTCTGATCAAACTTGCCGCCGGCATGAAGTGTCGTAAGTACAACTTCCACCGCCGGCCGCTTCTCGGTGGCGTGGAGGTCAACCGGTATCCCGCGACCGTCGTCCGCGACCGTGCAGGAGCCATCCGCGTTCAAGGTGACCTTGATGTGCCGGCAGTGACCAGCGAGCGCTTCGTCGATACTGTTGTCCACTACTTCGTAGACCAGATGATGGAGGCCGCGGGAACCGGTGTCGCCGATATACATGGCGGGACGCTTGCGCACCGCTTCTATGCCGCTTAGCACCGTGATTGAGGTGGCGTCATAACGCGCTCCGCCGCGGGATTTAGATCCTTTCGGCTTGGCTTTGTTTCTAGCTTTTCGCTGTGTTTTTCGAGCCACGGTATTATTGCCTTGACAAAAACGACGCCGTGTCGACACCCAGCTACCCTTTTCCCCCTGGCGCAAATACCTTATCATAAGACCGGTACCGCTGCAATCGAATTGGAGAACCGGGGACATGTGGGGATGCTCTCTCGGCTAATCGGACCTCGCTGTGCCAACCACGCCGGAGATGTAGGCCGCCTGCATTGGCTGCCGGAGAAGTCGGAGAATGACATTGACCGGAGGCGTGCTATAGTCGGTCCTGAACCAGGGGGCGGAGTTGATGGCGCTGATGCCAGCCTGGAGGTTCCCGGTGGATGAATGGGCACCGTGAAAAGATACCAGGAGCGCCCGACCTCGACAGCGCCGCCGAGGCTCTGGGGGCTCTGATGGAGCGGGCTGGGGACGTGTGCTTTCGTTTGGATCTGCACCGCCGCCACGTGGTGTGGCTGAACGGCAGCCCGGAAAGGGTGCTGGGTATCACCAGCGAGGACAGAGGCTTTTCATTTGATCGTCTGGAGGAGTGGATACATCCCGACGACTTGGCGGAAGCCAAGTTGTTTTGGGAGACGTTGCTCAGTGGCCGCAGTGCGGATATTGAAGTTCGCGCACGAACGACGCGGGAGCGATGGCAATGGCTTTATCTTCTGGCGGTTCCGTACCCGGTGTCCGACACGCCCCGCTTCATGCTGGGACTGGTCCGCGACACGCAGCGGTACCATCAGGCGGAGAGGCAGGCTCTAGAGGAGATCGGACGACAGCGGATCGGTACCCTGGCAGAAGGTCTGGCTCACGAATTCAACAATCTGCTGACTCCTATACGCGGATTCATTGAGCTGGCACTCGACGGGTTCAAGCCGGAGGATCCCATAGCCGACGGGTTGAAAACCGCTTTGGGTCAGGTGGAAAGATGCGCGCAGCTGGTCAACCAGATCCAGCTCTGCGGCCGCAAGTCCTTCGTGACGCCTGAGGAAATCAGGATTGATCGTATGATTCCGACGGTGGCCCGGGTGGCCTTGTCAAGCCACCGCGGTACAGGTAAACGCTACCGCCTGAAACTGGAGTGGCCAGAAAAACTACCGCCGCTGCTAGCCGACCGCATCCAACTGCAGGAAGCGGTGGTGCAGCTTATCCGGAATGCGGTCGAGGCAATGCCTGAGGGCGGGACGCTGACCATCCGTGCCGAGCCAGTACGCGTCAGCGCGCGTGAGGCCGCGGGGCGCAGCGGAACCAAGCGGACAGGGACATTCATGCGAATTGATGTGACCGACAGCGGCATGGGCATGTCAGCGGAGGTGCTACAGCACGCCATGGACCCATTCTTCACCACACACAGCCGGGCCGGCAAACGCGGGATGGGACTTCCCATAGTCCGGGGAATGGCCGAGCAGAACGGAGGGTGGCTGGAGCTGGATTCGAGGCCCGGGCAGGGGACCCGTGCAACTCTCTATCTCCCCATGGCCGAGCATGCGCATGAGAGCCTGCCGCCGGATGTCGTGGCGGACGAAGACGGTACGTTGCGGGTTCTGCCGGCGGCGCCGGTCGGTCGGGCTCTGGTGGGAGACGACGATGACCTAGTCCGCGAACTGGTCGCACGTACACTGGAGAGCGAAGGTTGGCATGTCAAGACTGTTGACGGTTTCGATAAGGTGATGGGCATGGTAAGGAAAGGATGTATTGATTTCGACGTGGCGGTGTTGGATTTGACCATGGCGGGCGGAACGATCACGGACGTCCTGCACCAGTTGAGAGAATCGGCTGCGGAGACCGCCGTGATTCTGGTAAGCGGATTCGGTTACGATGATCTGGTGGGCAGACTGGTACGGGCTGGTGGGGGCAAGGTCTCCTACATGCCGAAACCCTTTTCGCCCAAGGAACTTCTGCAACGCATAGATAAATTGCTCATCGGGACCGGCAAGGAAGAGGAGATCATAAAGTCATGACAACGCGGGTGGTTGTTCCGGCCGCAATGGCAGCTCTCGTTTTTACGTTGGGTTGCGACACCCCGGCGTACCGCATCAGGACACATCCGGAGATATACGAGACGTTGAACCCCGATGTGCAGGAAAAGGTTCGCCGGGGTCTGGTGATGCCGGGGTACAGCCGGGATGCCGTATTCTTGGCGTTGGGTCAACCGGACAGGAAATATATCCGGACCACCGCCGAAGGCCGACACGAGATCTGGTCGTACGTTGGCACATATACCACCCGCGACAGGCAGCGCGTCGAAGGGCGCTTCCGGGTACGGGACGCTACCGGGCGCTATCGTACGGTGCGGGATACGGTTTGGGTAGATGTGGACCGCGTCCACGAATACGAGCGGTTCCGGGTGGAGTTTGGCGAAGACGGTCGGGTCGTCGCCTTCGAACAAGTCCATCAGGAGCGGTAAAAGCCCCTCATGTGTCAATCTGTTTGGACCTTCCTACCTGGAGGGCATGCGGGGGGGGGGTCAGTTCGTCCAGGGACTTGAAACCTAGCAACACCATCAGCAGCCGGTTCAGCCCCAGGGCCACTCCCGCGCACGGCGGGATGCGGTCGATGGCCGAAAGAAACTCTTCGTCGAGTGGATAGAGAGCTTTGCCGTGTCTCCGGCGGTAGTCAGCGGACTGCTGGAACCGCTGGAGTTGTTCCTGCCGGGAGATAATTTCGGCGCACCCGTTAGCGATTTCCACGCCGCCGATGTAGAGTTCCCATCTCTCGGCTACCCGCGGATCCTCGTGCTTCCGACGCGCAAACCCACCGGCCGCCGAGGGATAATCCGTGAGCACCACCGGCGCTTCGGAAGGCAGATCCGGCTCCACCTTGAGCACCAGGTCGGACCAGAACCGGTCCGCGTCGAACTCGGCGATAGGGTCCCATCCGGCAGACCGCAAGAACGCTTCGCGTACCGTAACCGTTTCCCAGGACCCTTTCAATCCGAGGTGGTTATCACCTGGTGGCAGGCGCCCTGACTCCTCGAGCCGTCGCAAGATCGCCTGGAGTAGGCAGCGGGTTTCCAGAAGGACATCGAGATGCGTACAGCGCGTGCGATACCATTCCAGCATGAGGAACTCCGGCTGGTGCAACGGGCCCAGTTCGCCCAGTCGGAAGCAGGGCCCTATCTGAAAAATACGGCCATGTCCACGCGTGATCAGGATCTTCATCTGGAGTTCCGGCGAGGTCCGCAGGTATCCATCCTGACAGGGCACGGCATCAATGTTTTCTTCCATGGCCGGTGCCGGGATCATAACCGGTGTGAAGACTTCACAATAGCCGTGTAATGCGAAGAAGTCACGACAGGCACCGACCAGCTCGTGCCACGCCCACTCGATATCCACGCCATCGTTGCTGGCGTTCATTCCAGGCGGTCTGCGAAGGTGGATTTATCCCTTGCTTACCCGGTCTACGTACTTGCCGGTTCGGGTATCTATGCGGACCACGTCCCCTTCATTTATGAAGAGAGGGACCTGCAATTCGTAACCATTTTCCAGTTGGGCGGGCTTGGTGACGTTAGTGGCCGTATCGCCCCGGACGCCGGGTTCGGTACGGGCGACCTTTTTCTCTACAAAAAAAGGCAGGGCGATATCGATCGGACGCCCATTATGGAAGAGGATTTTCACTTCCATATCTCCTTCGAGGAAATACTTGCGGATACCCAGCAGGTCCCCGGAGACCGTCACCGTATCGTATGTCGCGGCATCCATGAATACATATTGATCTCCATCGGGATAGGAATAGATCATGTCGCGTTCTTCCAGATCCGGCTTGCCGATCTTGTCAGCAGCGCGGAAGGTCCTGTCCAAGGTTGCCCCGGTGAGCAGGTTTTTGATTTTACACCGATACAGCGCCTGACCTTTCCCCGGTTTGACGAACTGGAAGTCGACGATTTCGTATGGATCGCCATCAATCTCGATCTTGAGGCCTTTACGGAGGTCGGATGAGCTGTACATGGCGGAACTCCTCTTCTCCGACACTTCATGCTCCGGCGGTTGATGCTTCCTTCCCGCCAGCATGATTTCCGGCTGCCGGGGAATTCTGTGTGCCACACCGGCAGCCACTTGTCAAAGCGGAAAACATGGCGGGTGGGTGAATCAAGGTCATCGTAGACCGCGGGGGAAGACACGATGCGGCTCAGCCTCCCCAGGTCCGCCATGCAGCTAGTACCAGGATGGCGCTGAGTGCGGCTGTCACCGGAACGGTTAGAAGCCAGGAGAACGCTATCTGCTTTACGACTCGGCTGTCAACAGCAGCAAGACCGCGGGCCATGCCCACGCCGAAGATAGCCCCGACGATAGTGTGGGTGGTGGATATGGGTAGCTTCATGCGGCTGCACACCAGCACCACTGTGGCGGTCGCGACGTCAGCGGCGATGCCACGGGAAGGGGTCAGCTGGGTTATCCGGGTGCCCACCGTATACATTACCCGGTATCCGTAGGTAGCCAGTCCCAGCGCGATCCCCATTCCGCCCAAGGCTAGCACCCACAACGGAACCGCGACCTTGAGCTTCACGGCATTGGTGCGGATGACGTCCACTATCGCCGCCAGGGGACCGATGGCGTTGGCTACGTCGTTCGACCCGTGCGCGAATGCCACGCAGCAAGAAGTGAAGATCACCAGCGGAGCCAGAGATCGTTCCACCCGTTCCAGTTGTTCTTCGAGAGGTTTGTGGTGCCAGCCGCTCATGGCTTTGCGTAGCAGGATACGCGATGCCGCGGCGGTGGCGAGGCCTGCGGCGGCCGAAAAAACCAGCGCGTTGGCGCCGGTCAGAAAAGCAAGATTCTTTTCGTGGATGATATGTCCAAGGCCCTTGAAGATGGTCGCCAGTGACATCATGAAGACCGTATAGAACACGATGAACGGGACGAAGTACACTGCCGCGGTAGTGGGACGATCGCGGCCGAGAATCAGCCACACGGTCACCCGGAATATCAGGTACGCCATTACCCCTCCGGCCATTGGGGAAATCAGCCAGCTCATGATGATTTGGGAGAGTTTGTGCCAGTTGACCGCATTAAGACCGGCAACCACGAGGCCGAAACCCGCGATCGCACCCACTATGGAATGGGTGGTGGAAACCGGCATGCCCCACCAGCTTGCAAGATTGAGCCACAGCGCGGCGGCCAGCAGCGAACAGGCCATACCCATTGCAAAAAGACCGGGGTCATGCGCGAAAACCGTAGGCGTAACGATACCCTTGCGCACCGTGTCGGTCACGTGGGCGCCTACCAGCACCGCGCCAAGGAATTCGAAAATCGCGGCGGCCACCACCGCCCGCCGAACACTCAGGGCCCGTGACCCGACGGCATCCGCCATCGAATTGGCCACGTCGTTGGCCCCTATATTCCACGCCATGTAGAGACCGAGCAGGGTGGCTGCTATGAGGATGATCATGGGATATTCTATCCTGCTCAGCGTTTCACGATCATGGCCCGCAGCATGTCGCCTGTGTTTTCCGCCGCGTTGGCGATGGCGCCCAGCGCCTTGAGCATCTTCTCGTAGAAAAGGATGGTGATCGGATCCAGCTCCGACTCCATTTCATAGATTTTTATACTCAGGCGCCTCTGAATTCGGTCGGCCATCCACTCTCCTTGGTTCAGCTTGGCGACCCTCTCCAGGACATTGCGGGCTTCGGCACCGGAAAAGGAGCTTTCCACAAGGTCCAGCATGCCTTCGGCCACGCCCAACATCTGGTTGCTGACGCTGACCACCTGCCGGACCAGTTGTCGCAGCAGGTCCACAATGCCCTCGCGGATCGGCGTGCGGCGAATGAACAGGATTACTGCGTAGTCTTCCACGAAGTCGGCGATGTTGTCCTGATAATGAAGGTAACGTTCCAGGTCGGCGCGGTCCACCGGCAGAAACAACTGCCGGGGAAGGTGCTCGCGGATATCGAACTTGATGCGGTCGGCCTCGTATTCCAGGCGTGACACTTCGTCTTGCAACCGGTGAACCCGGTCATAGTCCCGGGCTATCATGGCCTCGGTAAGAGGTTCAATCTGTTCGACGCATTCATGTACCTTGCGGGCGTGCTCTACCAGCGGCCCGAAAGGCGATTGTCCGAAGAGCTCCGAAATCAGGGTCATGGTTCACCTCCATCGCCGCGCCGCGAAACTGGCCGCCGCGTACCATGTATTCTTTCCGGTGTCAAGTCCGTCAGCCGTCGCATCCGCACCTCGACTGAGCAATTCTGGCCGGGATCGGTCAACGGCGCTATTTGCGGCAAGCGTGCGTAGATAGATCCGCCGACCCGCCACCTCGTCGCTCATGACCGCATCTCTGTAGCCCGGGCTGGGGAAAACTGTCCCGGATACAGGAAGCAACCCTGATAGAATACGTCGGAGATCAATAGTTTGCTGGCTTTGGAGTTTTCGTGTAGGAGACTCACAATTGTTGAAAGTGTTGTAGAGTGGTTGGAGCATGGTTGCTGGTGGGCAAGCCAAGCGAGCAAGAGAGTTTTTCCGGCAATAGCCCTCCCCGCCGGGTCCATGCGTCGGCGGTGCGCGCGTGTCTATCATATGTGGTGTGGTGTCCCTATGCAGTGCGCCTCACACTTCTTAAAGTGTGAGCGCGCTCTGGGCCGGCAGCCCGCCTTGTCCCCGGGAGAACCTGCAGGGAAGTGAATGGGAGAAACTATGCTCGTAGTTGGACGAATAATCCCTACCGGAATCGCAGTAGCGGCGTCGACGGCGCGGGGTCTCCTAGAAGGCTCTAGTCGCCAACGTTAGAGAGGCAGACATTGGAGAGGAGACAGAAGCGGTTCTAAGGGGGCGCACATGTACACCAGCCCCAAAAGCCCCCAACTGCGGCAATCGGCCTA
>DTYT01000162.1 GCA_012961745.1 Kiritimatiellia bacterium
TTCTGATTGAGCACAATGTCCGCACAATAGTGATCCAGGTGGGCCATATCATCAATCACCAAGAGCGGGTGGCCAGCTTCCTTGATCCGACGGTGATACCCGGAATCAAAGTGATAGCCATCCAGCACCACCCAAGTGCCCGGATGCCTTCTAAGTATTTGAGAAGTCTGCTTCCAGTCGCCAGACTCGGGATATGGCCGCTCCAACAGGACAACCTGGAAACCCTCATCCAGGATACACTGTCGCAGAGCATCGCTCTCGCACGCCGTAACGAAGACCGCCTTCCCTCCATGTGCTTTCCATGCCTGCGCCAGGGCCAGACAGCGCATCAGGTGGCCACTCCCGATGCGAGCATTGGCATCAGCACGGACAACAAGATATTTACTCATCAAGGGTCACCAAACGCATCAAGATCAATCGTTACCATCCCGCTCATCGTTTGCCTTTGGATCACACAAACCAGCTACGTCAAACGTCGGAATCCCGTATGAGCGATAGGCCCCTTCAAATGAGCTTCGACCTCGCCTCTTCTAACGACCTCAGCCAGAAAGCCAAATGTCTCTTCAACCGCTGTCAAATAGCTCTCTATGTGAGAGTCTTGATGCGCGTAAGTGGCATAGAACGAATTGCTTGCCAGAAATCCTCTCTCCAGCATCATCTGAGTAAAAAGTGTACGGATTACTTGACCGTTTTCGTAGTCAAATGAGAAATGAGCCAGCGGAGGAATGCCGATGACAGTAATGGATAGCCCGGCATGATCAGCGGCCGCGCGCCAACCTGACTGAATGCGTTGTCCCACCTTGATCAAGTGTTCAGCTACATTGCAACGTCGGTACTTGCGAATGGTTGCCAATGCTGCTACCGGGCCTATCCGCTCCGTCCAATACGTACTGCTGATGAAGCTGTTCTGAGCTGCCTGCATCACATCCTCAATCCCGATGACCGCAGCCATCGGATAACCGTTGCTCATCGCCTTTGCAAAAACGGCGATATCCGGTGTCACCCCATATAAAAGATGAGCTCCACCTGTGGTCAATCGCCACCCCGATGACACCTCGTCAAAAATTAAGGGAGCCCCAATTTCCGTAGCAATTTCCCGGATCCGCTCGAGAAAACCGGGCTCGGGATTGTAATTCCTCACCGGCTCCATAACAATTGCAGCCAATTCTTTCTTATAAGCAGAGACTATTGTCTCCAATTCTTCGATCTCATTGTAACGAAAGGGGAGTGCAGTCCCTAGTAGGCCACGTGGCACACCAGCGGGCTTTAATCCCGGAAGTAAATGTCCATCAAGAGCGTCTTCCCCGGCCAGATTGGCCGACAAATACCAGTCATGCCAACCGTGATAACCGCAGAACGCTACTTTGTCGCGGCCAGTGTAGGCTCGGGCAATACGCACAGCCATGGCCATTGCCTCGCCGCCGCAGCGGGCATACCGAACCATATCTGCCCACGGATGCAGCTCGCAGAGCATCTCGGCCAGCTCCACTTCCTCCGGGCAGTTCAGCGTAGATATGGCGCCGGCCTCAATCGCCGCCTTGACCGCCGCGTTGACGTCCGGGTCAGCGTATCCCAGCACGCAGGCACCAACGCTGCCGTGACTCATGTCCAGGAACCGTCGCCCGCTCGTGTCCCAGACACAGACCCCCGAAGCCCGGCTGAAATAGGCCGGCCATTGCTCCGGCAGAAATAATTCGGGGCGCTTGGAAAGCAGCTGCGTACCCCCGGGAATAAGGCGCCGCGCCCGCCGGTAAATGTCGGCGCCGGACTCACGCATCGGCTTCGGCCCCCGGGTATGTCTACTTTTCACGCTCCAGCTCCTGGACCGCCTCATTGCACCGAAGATGGCGATTGATGGCCGCAATCTCCGGCCGTTCATCCAGTATGGCGAGGATCTCCTCCAGGTACCCGAACTGTCCCCGCCGCCTCAGTACCTCCGCGATTCGAGACAGCACCTCGTAGTCCTCCGGGCAATCGAGAGTCCATCGGTGGTGGCTGTAATCCACCGGAGAGACCACCGACCTGACCCGGAAACGATCGGGATGAGTGGAAATGTAGTACGTGACGTGTTCCCGGTAGCGAGGGTCGGACACCTCGCCCCAGATCCGGGCCAGGGTGTCCATCCGAACCACCTCGGTATCCAGTCCATCGGGGAACGTGCGGGGAAGTGCATTGGTGGCGTACTCGCAGTCCGGATCGTCAATAAGCAGCTTCAGCACCTGATGGCTGACCCGTGGATCGATAAAGGGGCAATCGGCAGTGATCCGCATGACTACCTCGGCCTTCAACACCCGGGCCGCCTGATAGTACCGGTCCAGAACGTCGTCCTCACTGCCCCGTAAGATGCGTATGCCTTCCCGCTCACAGTAGGCTACCAGCACATCATCCTTCGAGGACCGCGTTGTGGCGACCACCACCTCATCCAGCTCCGGGATGCGCCGTACCCGGCTATAGACTTGCCGGGTGACCGGTACGCCGGCCAACCTTTTCAAGACCTTGCCAGGAAGCCGGGTAGAGCCCATACGTGCTTGAATTATGGCCACTTTCTTCACGGACCACTCATTACCCCCCACTCCCCGGAGGGCAATCCTGGGGCCACCGGGAGGGGTCAATCAGTTTCTCTTGGTCCTCTGGCCACGCCCGGTCCCATGCCTCGAGGAGGACACCCGGAAAGGCGCCTTCCTGTACCAGGCGGCAGTTCCTCTCCACTTGGTCGGCGGACTCCGCACCCACGATAGTGGTGCCTCCAAAACGCCCACGGGCGTAGGCCAGAGCAAACGCATCGCGCTCCAGTCCATGGTTGCGGCAGAACTGCGCATAGGCGTTCAAGGCCTTGCGGGCGAACGACAAGCGGGGCGGGAGACCGGCGGCTTCCATCAGCAGAAGCCCCTGCAGGTACACGCTCCGAATGAATACCATCACTCCACGCTCTCGGGCCTTGTCAAGGACGCGGGAGCGCAGCATTCGACGATCAAACACGCTGCCTGGCATCTGAAGTACGTCCAGATCATCAATCTCCAGCGCCTGGCGGGCACGTCCCACTGAATAGACCGAAATTCCCAGATGGTCTGTCAGCGACTCCCGACGCAAGCGACGCAAGATCTCGCCCACGCCGCGCTCCCAGTCGTCGAGAAGATCCTCGTTATGGAGCAATATCCCCCAAGGTCGCGCACCCAGGCGCGACTGAGATTCCTGGACCGCGGCCCGTGCCGCGTCCGCGGATCGCAGATCCCGGCGCGCCAGCTTGGTGACCACACATGCCTTTTCCACCACTCCCAGCTCGCGCAGAGAGTACCCCAGTACCGCCTCGCTTTCACCGTAGGCACGGGCGGTATCGAACCATCGCCCTCCGTGCTCTACGAAGGCCTGCACCATGCGGAATGCTTCAGCCCGCCGAGGTCGCCCGAGGCGGTTGGCAATCCCGTAATCCATTCCCAATTGAGCGGTTCCCAGGGCCAGGGGTAACGCTTCAACAGCCCTATCTTCCGTGGCGGGCCCGGAATTCATGCTCGAGTATCCCCATCCAGATACCATCCACCCAGTGGCCCCCGCACCAGTGGGATTCCCGCAGGCGACCCTCCTCGACAAAACCCACCTTCCGATAACAACGCAGGGCGGCCACGTTGTCCGCCGTAACGCCGAGCGACACACGATGCAGTCCCAATTTTTCGAAAGCGAACCCGAGCAGCAGCACGATCGCTTCGGTCCCGATACCCCGCCGCCGGGCTGAGGCCTCGCCGATCATGATTCCCAGGGTAGCATGACGGTGGTGCCAGTCGATCGGTTCCAATTTCACGTTGCCTATGTGCCTATCACCCTCACGGAGCACAATGGCCAAGAAGAGGGCATCTTTCCTTCCCTGATACCGGTTGATGTATTCCTGCACCGTCTTGATGGTCTGGCGACCGGAAGTCTCCAAAAATCTCGTTGTTTGAGGATCATTGAGCCATTCCACGTAACGCTGGGTGGCATCCTCCGGCCTCACCGGGCGCAGATAGAGCCGGTGCCCCTCCATCCTCAATCCGTGCCATGGATCACCTGTCATGTGACAACCTCTTCCACTGCGGCAATCACCCTGCTGAGGTCATCGTTCGTCAGGCCGGCGAACATCGGGAGGGAGATGATCTGCCCATAGGCGGCTTCCGCGGCCGGACATTCGCCCGGCCGCGTGCCGAGACGTTTCCGATAGAAAGCATGAAGATGAACCGGGATGTAGTGAACGTTGACCCCGATGCCGCGCCGTCGCAAATGGCGGAAAACCTCCCCGCGGTCCAGCTTCCGCCCGAGCCGCACTACGAACAGATGGTAGGCGTGTTCGACTTCCGGACGTACCGCCAGGGGCTGTATGCCAGCGAGTGCAGCGAAGGCCGACCGATAGGCCGCGGCTATCTCGCGGCGCCGTCTCAGCCACGCCGGAAGTTTGCCCATCTGTGACAGACCCAGCGCGCACTGGATATCCGTCAGCCGGTACTTGAACCCCAACTCAACCATTTCATAGAACCAGGACCCACTCTTTTCCCGTTCCCGGTAGTCGGTCGTGATCCCATGGTTGCGGAACATCCGAAGACGCCGGGCCCAGTCCGCTCGATCCGTCACTACCATACCTCCCTCTCCGGTGGCGATGTGCTTCACCGGGTGAAAGCTGAAAACCGTCATGTCGGCCAGGCTTCCCACGGGACGGCCCCGGTAACGCGCTCCTAAGGAGTGGCAGGCGTCGGCCACCAGGATCAGGTCATGTCGGTCGGCGATTGCCCGCAGGGCGTCGTAATCGCAGGGATGACCGGTGTAGTCCACAGCAATGATCGCCTTGGTACGTGGCGTGATCTTCGCCTCGACTTGTGCCGGGTCGAGCAGCAGCGTGTCAGGGTCTACATCGGCAAAGACCGGCCTGCCGCCTTGGAAAACGATGCAGTTGGCGGTGGCGGCAAA
>DTYT01000163.1 GCA_012961745.1 Kiritimatiellia bacterium
CGCCTGCCGCGCCGCCTCTTCGGCCGCGGTCAACTTGTCCAGCGGACCCGAGATCACCGTCTGGAGGGGCGCATTGAAATTGGCAGCCTGCACGCCGGTCTCCCGACAGATCTGCACCACTCCTCCGGCCGGCAGGCCGATGATACTGGTCATACCGCCGGAGCTGGTCTCACAGGCCTCTTGCATGAACCGGCCCCGGGCCTGGAGGATGCGCAGTGCATCCTCGAATCCCACCGCGCCAGCGGCATGGAGGGCGGCCCATTCGCCCGAGCTCAGGCCGGCTGCACACGCCGGCTTAAGCTGAGGGATCCGCCGCCGGAGAGCGTTCAGCGCCGCCACGCTGACGACGAAAATTGCCGGCTGCGCGCGGTCGGCGCGCATCAGTTCCTCCACCGGCCCTTCAAGGCATATGCGACTCAACTCGTAGCCGAGCACCTCATCGGCTTTCTGGAACATTTCCCGGACTCCAGTATCTGCCTCCCGGAAGGAGTGTCCCATTCCGACTTCCTGGGTGCCCTGGCCGGGAAACAACAGTCCTACCGCGCTATCCTCGAGTGGTGTCATTCCTTCCCGCTCCATTCCAGAACCATCGCCCCCCATGTGAAGCCGCCGCCGAAGACCAGGAACATCACCAGGTCCCCGGGACGGACCCTGCCGGACCGCACCGCCTCGTCCAGAGCGATGATCACCGACGCCGCCGATGTGTTACCGTAGCGATCCACATTTATGAAGAAGCGCTCCAGCGGTATGCCGACGCGATCGGCAACCGCCTTGATGATGCGGTGGTTGGCCTGGTGCGGAATCACGCACGCGATTTGATCCTTCGCCAGGCCGGTTTTCTCCAGCACCTCCACAGCCGCCCCAGTCATGTTGTTGACTGCGTACTTGAAGACCTCGCGTCCCTGCATTTTCAGAAAATGCAGCCCCTTGTCCACGCTCTCGTGGGATGCCGGTACGCGGCTACCCCCACCGGGCACCATCAGCAGCTCACCCAAAGATCCATCCGAACGCATCACAGTACCCACAATGCCCCGGCCACCTCTTGATGGCTGTATTACCGCCGCCCCTGCCCCGTCGCCGAACAGTACACAAGTGGAACGATCCTTCCAGTCAATCATGCTGCTCATCTTTTCGGCCCCGATTACCAGCGCAGTCCGCACCGCTGCCCCTTGAACGAACTGGCGGGCGATCTCCGCACCATAAACAAAACCGGAACAGGCCGCTTCGATGTCGAAGCAGAAGGCCCGGCGGGCGCCGATCTTCTCCTGAACCAGACAAGCCGTGCTGGGAAAAGGCATGTCCGGCGTGATCGTAGCTACCACAATCATCTCCACCTCAGCGGCGGTGATGCCGGCCGCCTTGAGGGCACGCCGGGCCGCCTCCGCAGCCAAGTCCGACGTCGCTTCATCCTCGGTAGCGAAACGGCGCTCTCTGATCCCCGTGCGGGTGGTGATCCACTCATCGGTCGTACCCACGATTTTCTCGAAATCCGCGTTGGCCATCACGCGCTCGGGCGCGTAGGAGCCTGTACCCACAATCGCCGCGCTCTGTGCTGAAACACCGGATTCCCGCGGTTTGCTCATTTTTACTGTCCTTCAATCCACTGGTTCAACTTCCGGATGTCTTCCACGATGCGCTGGTTGACCCTGTGTACCTCCACTTCTCTGACCACTCGCAAGGCGTTGTACACCGCGTCCGCCCGGGATGCCCCATGACCGATGATGCAGACGCCCTTCACGCCAAGAAGCGGGGCCCCGCCGTAGGCCGCCGGATCACACCGGCGGCGGATCCTCGAAAATGCCCCTCGCAGAAGCAGCCCGCCGAGGATGGCAAGCGGATTATCACTCACCGCCTCCTTGAGCAGCCCGCTGATGGATTCGGCGACCGTCTCGCTGGTCTTGAGAATAACGTTACCCACGAATCCATCACAAACGGCCACGTCCACCTTTCCACCGAACATGTCCGCGGCTTCTATATTGCCCGTAAAGTTCATCGGCGTGCGCCGCAGTATGGCGAACGCTGCCCGCGTGGCCTGGTTACCCTTCGCCTGCTCGACCCCCACGCTGACCAGCCCCACCCGTGGAGCCGCCAGGCCGATAATCTCGCGCGCGTAGACATTGCCCATGACCGCGAACTCTGCCAGCCACTGAGCCTCGCAATCGGTATTGGCGCCGGCGTCGATCAAAACAAAGGGCTTTCCGGGAGCCGGGATAACCGTGGCAATGGCCGGGCGCGAAATGCCCTCCAGCCGGCCCAGCCTCAGGGTAGCAGCTGCTACCATGGCTCCCGTGTTTCCAGCCGAAAACACTGCATTCGCGGTTCCCTCGCGCACCAGCTCCACCGCCCGCACGATGGAG
>DTYT01000164.1 GCA_012961745.1 Kiritimatiellia bacterium
CTCGCGGACTGATCTTTTCTACATCCGTGATCCGGACCGGGCCCGCCGCCGAGGCGCACTGGTTGACGGCGCGTTGGAGTCTGCCGAGCAGAGAATAACACGTATCCCCCTCGACGGCGGCCACCTGTGAGGTGAAACCCGTCCCGTTCCGCGCCCGGACCACAAGCTCAAGGTGATCTCCCACCACAGGTGTTCCCTTCAAGGCCACAGGCTGGCGGGCCCTGAATCCACCTGGTCTGAACCGGTCGGAGCTGGTCCATCCCCAAACCGTCTTGAGGCGTGCGTTCCCTTGAGAAACGCGGACGCTATATTCCGGCGGAAGGCTTCCCGGGGTGTAGTACCTCTGGACAAGTTCAATGCAGTCACCGTAGACTTCCACGGCAAGCTCCGGCTTGTTCCTCCGAATGGCGGCGGCTACGCCCCGCACCACATCCCGAAAATCGTCGTCCTCGTCGACCCGGTAGATGCAGTCGGTCCCCGCGATGCTGACGATGACCACGTTCCCCGGCTGGGGAACAATGTTGGTGACGGTGCCCCGAAGGCGTCCGTCGCAGTACAGATCCACACGCGCCACGGGGTGATATTCATCGGCAGCAGTAACGAAGTATCTCACGTGTTTCCCCGACTGCGTGGTCTGCACCCACTCCGCCTTCACGATGGGCCGGACGGCAAACGGGCTGCACAGCGGGTCGCCGACAACCAGACTCTGGTAGGGGTTGGCCAGCGAAAAGTAGTAGGATTCGCCCATGGTATAGCCGCGAACGTACCAGCCGAAGAGCAGAGGCTGGGCAAATTTCTCCCGGTATGAGCACGGCTCCACCACGGTGCCACACGTTCCCACACAGCCGTTGGAGATCCAGTCCAGCACCGACATCTGCCACGATGAATCGTGGAGGTAGCCGCCCCATGAGGTAAAATGATCCGCCAGAGCACCGGGCAGAAAGGCGATGGTACTGATTTTCCGGGGTGCATATCTGCCCAGCATATAACCGATCACGTGGTTCACTTGTGCCACTTCCCAAGTCGACGTAATCACCACCCTCACGGGGACCCGGGCAAACTCGACGAAGCGGGCCGCATCTTCATAAAGCATCCAGCGCTTGTTTCGGTTGAAATCCGGCGTACGTACCAACCAGACCGTGCCGGTGGGACGGGTGCAATCGGCGGAGACACTCAGGTCTATCAAGCGTTTGGCCTGCGTTTCATTCCAGGCATTCAGGAGCGACACCACTACCGGCCGCCAGCCGGAATCCTCCCTTTCCCACCTCGGGAATCCCCATCCCAGACGGCACAGAGGACTCCTGGTGGAAGCCGGCAAGGAGCAAGGTGGCGGCGAATCGTGGTAACCGTAAAACAACGCTGAGGTGAGGCTATTTCCGTTGCGGTGAGCCTTGTCTTTCCAGATTCGATAGGGGAAATCTCCGCAAAAGACAATGAACCCAATCTGCGCCGCGAGTCCGAAGCTCGACATATGCTTCTGGATCGGTCGTCGGATCAGCCGTTCGAAGTCCCCCAGGGTGATGTCGTTTCGGACCGGGACTTTAAGCCGGACGACGTTGAGGGGTGGGATTCCTCTCTTGCGGCAGTAGTACTCGGCGATCTCTATCGACCGGCGACTTCGCGTATTGAGGACCACCAGCGTATTCAGGGGGGAGCCGCCTCCGACGGCGGCACAGGGGCCGAAGGCCACGGCCGCCACTGCCCAACTAACAATCAAGCCCCTAGCGGCGATCCGTGCGTCCATAATTCGTCCCCCGCAGGCGTCCCTTCATCTAGTAGTAGAGATGATTGGTTGCATCCACCGTGGAATAGGCATCGGTCACAATCATGAAGGATACATGCCCGTCCAGAAATCCGACCACGCTCGCTTTGGTCTCCCAGTGCCACATGTCGTGAGAGTCGGAGACCGTGTCCAAGGCCAACGGAGGTTCGAACATCACCACCTTCTTGGAGGGGAAATCGAAATCCGTCATCCGGCGGTTGGTCACCGCAGCAATACCGCCAACCTCCGAGTAAGCATAGGCATAACTTGAACCGTGCTCGGCAAAACAATTCGCGGCGGAGGCCCCTGCCCACGTACTGCCGCGATCGGCAGGACAATGAAAAAGTTCCGGGTCCTTGATGTATTCGTACAGCGGCCGATTCTCGGCGTTTGGCCCCCCCCCGCTACCCGTAGCCCCGCCGACATACATATATCCGCTGGGCGTCGGCAGCCTCATACCATGCGCCCGGTCGGTAGAATAGAGAAACATTGCCTGCATGATCTGCCGGACATTGGAAATACACTTCATCCGGCGCCCCTTTTCACGGGCCCTCGCCAGCGAAGGCAATATGAGACCCGCCAAGAGCCCGATGATAGCTATGACAACGAGTAACTCGATGAGAGTAAACGAACGGCGTCTTCTGCCAGCCAGAGATTCTCTCATTCTAGGCCCTCCTTTTGCACGACTCCTTCATGTTCCAGCCGCCTATGCCTCCCATCGCCACTTGACCTGCCAGGTACTAGCGCATCCGCTGAGCCTCCCCACCGAGACGGCGCCGCAACAATCTGACGTTCAGTTGGGCCACGCGGCTGTCGGGTGCCATTCGCAGCGCCCTTTCAAACACTTTCAATGCCTCTTCATACCGTTGGTTGAAGCGTAAAAGCAGCCCCAGTTCGATCAATAGATCCCGGTCCCGAGGCGCGAATTGCACTGCATCTCTCAGCACGGTAATCGCCGCTGAATTCTCGCCCAATGTGTGCAGGGTCTTGGCTTTGCCGATGATTAGACCGGGATCATACCGATTACGCGCCAGCGCCAACTCGTACCATTCGAGCGCCCTGTTTCCAGCCTCTCGCCGGAGGTCCTCATCCCAGGCCCAGAACGCTTCGGTCTTGTAGCTGTGAGCTATACCGGCGAAGGGGCGCCAATCGCTCCGGTTCGCTATCTGCGCCACGCGGTAGTACCAGCGGGCTTCCGGCAAGTGCAATGAATCTCTCAGGCGATCACCGGCGAGGGTGGTAACGTATCCCACGCCCGACCGTACAGTCTGGACCGCCAGAATACACATTCCCACTGCAATCACGAGCGCTCTCCCAATCGCCAAATTTGACCCCCCAAACGCCATCCGGCTTTCCCGTGCCCGGGTCCTACAATCCAACGCCAGAGGCACGGCAACCACCACTGCCAAGGCCAGGACGTTCGCTGGAATGTGAAAGTTGAAATCGAAGGCGGCATGTACTCCTGAGGCCGCCATCGCCCCAAGGGCTCCGATGGCCAGACGAGATTCACGAGAGCGCGCCGAGCTGAAGACCGCTCGTAGAAGGCGCGCCGTCAAAAAGCAAACTGCGGACCCAATCGCGACCAAACCTGCTGCCCCGGCCTCTGCCAGGGTCTGTAGGTATTCATTGTGCGTGTAGCGGAAAAGAAATTGCAAATTATGCGACTTGTAGTGCTCGTAAAGCCATCGGAAAGCTCCGATGCCGATTCCCAGAACCGGGGACTCGCGGAACATGGCCAGCGTGTCCTTCCACAACAACAAACGAACTCGCACCGCGGAATCGCCCGCTGAGGGCGCCGCCATCAGCCACCTCTGGCGAGCATCCGGAACGAGCCACAGAATCAACACCGCGGCCACGATCGCCAGTACACCTGCTGACAAGGCTCCTGCCGCCGCCCACCTGGGGTTCCGCCTCCAACCCCAGAGTGCAAACATAACCACCAGCCCGGCCACCATCCCCAAGCCGCCGCTCCGTGAGAGTGTAAGCGCAAGACAGACCGGAACCACCGCTATGCCGTACATAGCCACGATTCTGACCCACCCGCCGGCTGCCCGGGTTATCAGTGCCGCCAGCATCATGCACAAGCCGATCTGAAGGATATGGGCAAAATGATTGGGACAGATATATGTTCCGCTCGCCCTCATCTGGTAGGTAGCCGGGCGCAGCCGCCACAGAACGTGCCGCTCACCGCGTATCTGCTGAACCAGGGCGTACAGGCATACGGCAATGAGGAGCAGGAAGAAGAAACCCAACAGAACCCGCCAGCGCCGATTGCTTCCCTCGGCCAGCACACCCGAAAGGGCATAGAGCACCGCCACGACCGCACCCCACAATACCAGCAGATGCCACGCCTCCGCTCGTACCGGCGAAAAAAACCCCCGAAGCCAGGCATAGACTAGTGGAATCGAGAAGACGCCCACCAGACGCATGCCCCCTGCGCCGGATGACATGGGACGTTCCACGAAGCAACGCAACACCCATATGAGCGCCCCGAATACCACCAGGCCTAGTGACAGGGCGTAAGACCAGCGCGGCACCCCGCCGAAAAGGAGCACTGCTCCTCCCAGCCCCACGCCGATCATGAAAAGAACCGTCCAGTCCAAAACCAACACCCCGATCGGAAGGGCAGGTCTGCGGCGCCACCGCCGACGCTCGGGGGCCCTCATGTCAGCACCGGGGGTCACCGGTCTAGGGACTCAGAAGATGCTGCGAGGCACCACGATCACGTCCCCGGGAGTGATCGGAATGTCCCGCTCCGGATACCTTTCGATTTCACGGGCGTTCACATAGAACGTCCGCTGACCGCGGATAATGCGGATCTTCTTCGGATTGGCGAACTCCGTGTATCCGCCTGCCGAAGCGATCGCGCGTGAAAGCGTCATTTCTCCCATCAGGGGAAACCGGCCGGGCTGTCGTACCTCACCACGCACAAAGAAACTCCTGGTGGGAAGCACCACGTTGACAGCGAGATCATTGTAAATCTTATTGTTGATGTACTCCTGACGAATCCTCTTCTCTACCTGCGCCGTGGTCATGCCCTGTACCCTCACTCTCCCCAGGTACGGCAGAGTGATACATCCCTCCTCGTCGACCACGTCTTCAATCATCCGTTCTTCCGGGATACCGCGCAGGTAGACCACCACATGGTCGCCTTCGCGCAGGGTAAAACCGGTGGACGCGGCCCCGGCATCTTCGAAGGCGACTTTGCGAGGCGTTGTCCCACTCACGCGGCGGCCCCGGTTACCGAATATATCCTCTACGCGGACTCTCCGTGAACTACGGCTGGGGAGCCGCACCACGCTGCGCGCTGTCGACGCGCACCCCATGCAGAGACAGATGACCGCGACCAGAAGCGCCCTCCCGATCAGTTGCCCACGGCCGCGAGTGTGTAGGCCTGTACCCATAATACGGTTTCCCATCTAGGTCTCTATGTCCGCGACGGCCTTTTCCGCTGGCTCTTCTTCGGCCTGGTAGTGTCCGTAGGAATGATAGTAATAGTAATAGTCGTCCCGCATGATGTTTATATTGTTCAGTACCACCCCCACGACGCGTCCCCCGACGTTCTCGATGATTTTCTTGGCCCGCAGGGTCATGATCCGTGGATACTTGCGGTACTGCACCACCAGAAGAACACCGTCCACCTCGCTTGCCAGAATGGAGGCGTCGCTGACGCCCATGATCGGAGGGGAATCGAAGAGTACCAGATCATATCTCATTTTCAGGTTCTTGATCAGCTCGCGCATCTTCTGCGAATCCAGCAGCCCCAGCGAGGTCCGCGGAAGCCGACCGCTGGGCAGGAAATGAAGATTCACAATGGAAGTCGGTTTGATGGTTTCCTCGACGGGCACATCCCTCATCAGCACGTTGGTCAGCCCGAACTGATGCGAGGTATCCAGTATCTTGTGCAGCACCGGCCTCCGCAGGTCGGACTCCACCATCAGCACGCGGTCACCGAGCTGTGCACACACGTACGCGAGGTTGAAGAGGGTCGTGGATTTGCCTTCGCCCACGCCGCCGCTGACAAATGCATAAGCGCCTCCCGACACTCCTCGATTGGCGAATTGTAGATTCGTCCTCAGAACCCGGTAGGCTTCGGCATGCGGACTGTCCGGTCCCTCCTCATGCAGCGGCCGCACTTTTTGCGGTATGATTCCCAGTACCGGCAAACCCAGGTAGCGCTCCACGTCCTCAACAGTCTTGACAGAAGTATCCAGGTATTCAATGAAGTATGCTAGCCCGATCCCCGCCCCCAGTCCCAAGACCAGACTGATTATCAAGTTGAGATAATAGTTCGGTTTGACCGGAAACCGCCCCGGCTCACCTTCGTCCACGATTTCAACCGGCGTGCGCGGAACATGAAACTCAATCCCCTCCTGGGCCACGCGGGCGCGCAATGCATCCAGAATGGACCGCTGGACATCCAGATTGCGCTGGGCCCGCTCGAAGGGCAGGAACCTTTCGCGTTCGGCCTCGATATCCATCTCTTTCGCCGCGCGCAGCTCAGCATCCAATGCTTCATATTTCTGCCTGGCCACCTCGTAATCCGCCCGCAGTCCTTTCTGCAAGCCCTCCAGCGCCGCCTCCAGTTGGCGTTTCAATTCGGCCCTGCCAGCCAGCAGTCGCTGCACTTGAGGATGATTCTCGCCGTAGTTCGCCCGGGCCAGTTTCAGCGAGACTTCTGTGTCAATGAGATTTTGCCGGATCGCGGTAATGGCGTCGTCACGCACCACATATGCGGACGCATTCATCAAATCCTCGCCGGTCAAACCTTCGAGCTGCTCCAAACGTGACTTGCGCACCAGCATATCCACCCGGGCGGCAATCCGGTCCGCCTCCAGTTGCTGAAGACGCAGCTTGTCCAACCGGACCCCCCGGGCGAGGGTGCTGACACCAAGCTGCTTGCGCAGTCGTTCGACCTCATCCTCCACCCGGTTTACGACATCACGCTGCTTCTCCAGCTCGTTCTTCAGGGCATCAATGGCCCGCTTGATCTCTTTGCGCTTCATGGACAAGCGATAGTCCCGGTACACGTAGGCAACTTCGTTGGCGATACGCGCCGCCTCCTGCGGGTCGTCCCGGTACACCTTGATTGAAATGAGACTGGTATCCCGGAACTGCTCCACCGCCACACTACCCGCGAGAATAGTGTAGGTCTCCTGGAGGGTGAGCGGCTGGCCATCCTCCCGATACTTCTTCCCCCACACCCGCGTCAGGTCCAAATTCTTGATAACTTCGTAAAGTATGGTCCGGGACTGTATCACCTGATACTGAGTCCGCAGGAAAAAGGGATTGTAAGCCGGTACGATCTGCCGCTCGAACACGTTAACGTCCAGCGCGTCGGGACGCACCAATATCCGCGCCTCAGACATGTAGGTCTTAGGCAGCGTGAAAGTGATGGCAGCACCGGTGAGCACTACCAGGATGCTTACCGCAAGGACGATCTCTTTCCGCGACCGGATGACCCTCCAGTAATCAAGAAAATGCAGGCCCTCTTGCTCTCTACTTTCTTCCGCCGTCTCCATGTCGTCCCCCGCTCGGCATCAGCATTTGCCACCCCGCCCCAAATGGACCGCAACCCGGACTATATATACCAGATACAATCGGGACGCAATACGGCGGGCCCGCAATTTTCCGCCCAGGGAAACAACGCCCGCAGTCAAGCCCGCTACCGGTCCCGCGTCCCCCGTGTTCTCACTTCCCCGACCCGCGGGACGCGCTCACAGCTTGAGCTTCCACCCGACGTGGACCCGGTTGCGATCAAAATCCTCCCGGAGGTCGGAATCGAGTTTGCTGTACTGCCACCCGGCCTCCAGCCAGTTGGCCCGGTTCACCTTGTAGGTTACCCGGGCACTGACCTGGTAGATGTCCTCGCTCTTGTCGGAAACCGCATTTATGAACTCATCCGAAAGCGGCGTATCCAAGACAGCGTCGGAGATTCCCGGCGCGATGTCTTCCCTTACCTTGGGCGGCAAGTCCCGCAGAGTCGCCCCCTGCGGCAAATCATCTCCGTCATAATCCCCCTTGGTATAGATACCCGACAGGTAGACCGAGATCTTGGCGGTCAAATCATGCGCCAGATTGGCAAACACCCGCGTACGCGTCTGATTGCCGAATGGGTAGACATCGGTCTCAAAGAACGAATAGCCCGCCCCGCCGGTCAAACGGGTGGCGGGAGACGGCAGAAATGTAACCGATACTTCTCCATAGGGAGAGTCCTGAGCATTAATCTGCGCATCATCAAGTTCCTTGCGTTCATATCCCGCTCGCAGACTCGCGAACAGGTTGGGGTTGAACACCTGCTGCAAGGCCGCTCCGAGCTGATAGTCATCGGAATCCCGATTCAGAGCGGATTCGTAGGCCGCGGCCTGGAAGCGCAGGTCCACCCCGACCGACGACTCGGGAACAATATTATGGTATATCGTCAGGCCTGCCACGTAGATGTCATAGTCCTCCCGATCGGCAACCTCCTTGTCGTCATAGCGCAAGGTCAAGTAGCGCCCGGAAAAATCCATCCGCGTATCCGGCCGAA
Source organism: Kiritimatiellia bacterium (assembly GCA_012961745.1). Lineage (GTDB taxonomy): Bacteria > Verrucomicrobiota > Kiritimatiellia > B70-G9 > B70-G9 > B70-G9. The sequence continues at coordinate 8,292 of DTYT01000164.1, forward strand.
GTATGGTCGCAAGTGTAGCTTCAAGGCTGTTGTACAGATAATCGTTGTTCTCGCGAACCACCCGGCCCTCTTCCACCAGCTCAGGCAACTCGGCACGCCGCAGAGTGTCCTTCAATCCGAGGGTCAACCGCGGCGTGAACTTGTGGTTGAACACCAGGTCCAATGCATGATGAAAGTCGGTCTCATCTTCCGGGCGGTCATCCCACCACACGAATGAGGGCCGATACCTCAATCCCAGAAATGTATCCTCCAGATTCGCATCCAGGGAAAATTCGGCCTCTTCAATAATCTTCCAACTCTCATCGGCATTCTCTTCTGCCTGGCGGATATTGTCATCATACTCAACTCTCAAGCGGTTGAATATCCTGAAAGGAAGCCCCCCTTCGCCTCCGCTGCTGGCCAGAGGAAGAAATACAACCACCAGCCCCGCAGCCAGTACCAGTCTGACTACCTTCATCGTCTGTAACCTCCTTGTTCCGGATCTGACCCTCCCGCAACTGGATACGCTTCAATCCTTGATTATTCACCGTCCGGGGTGACCGGTCTCTTCCTCGACGGGACGAACTCCGCCTCCCTGATCACGCGAACCGCTTCAGCGTAGCTCACTGGCCGCATACCGGCCACAAACTCCATGTCCGTCCCGTACTCGGTCTCATCCGGCTCGCCGGTCTTGCCCTTCTTCAGAGGATCGGTGGTTGCCGCAAGCTGGATCACGTGGGGGGCCACCGGCTCGGCCAGCGGCTCCAGGGTGTCGACTGCTTCGCCCACTGTCCCGATCGAGACCCCGATACTGTTGAGAAAGTCAATATACGACTGCGGATCATCGGGATTCTCCACCTCGGACTGCCGCTTCATAGCCTGCACGATTACCCGAGCCAGATCGTTCAGCCGGACCAGTTCCTCCGGCTTCCATCCATCCCAAGGCGAAATGTTGTTGTCCATGAGAACCTGTATGCACTCAATCCCAGAGGGGGACGGCGGGAGAAAACGCGCCAGTCCCAGCACGTTCACCAGCATCTGCGCCAGCTCGGCCTGGGTGACCCCGCGGGTAAGCCCTGCCATACCCCCCTCTTGAGCCGCTTGACTCCCCCCGGCCCACAGGAAACCCGCAGCAACAGCAAGCAATATCACTCGGCGGATTGTTCTCATGAATTCCAGCCTCCTTAGAGATAAGCCGCCCTTAACTTACCACCATAGACTAGTAGACAGAAGGTTCCCCTGGCAGGTCAAGCCCATTTTCCCGAAAAACCCCGCTGAAATAATACACCCTGGCATCGCCGATCCCCGCCAGCCACACGGAATGAATCCCGTACCCTTGAGGAGCCTGCCGGCACACCCTCCGCGCGCCGGTCGCACGCTCCGTGTCGGGACTGTTCGTCCCAGAGACCTCCCCGCCTATCCCATCATTGCGAATGACAATTTCCAGCCCAGAAGCTACACTGCTGATCCGGGCCGGGTCCGCCCCGCCGGCAACCGGAGGCCGGGAACGATGATTGTGGTCGCCGACGATGACCGAGCTGTAACGCAGATGGTGAGCCAAGTGCTGCATCAGGCCGGATACCTGGTAATGCCCGCTTACACCGGAGAGGAGGCCTATCGTTACATCAGGCGGCCGGACTGCATCGGCCTTATCCTTGATCTTCGCATGCCGGAGGTCTCCGGAGCGGAGATGCTCATGCTGATGGCCTCCCAGGGGATCCACCTGCCGGTGATCGTGATCGCAGGCTTTCCGGATTTCGACGAGGACGAACTACGCCAGTTTCCCAACGTCCGACGGTTCTTGCGCAAGCCGTTCCTGCCCGAGGACCTTCTCACTGCGGTGCGGGACATAATGCCCCCTCCGTCCGGAGGCAAATCCGGCGGGTGAAGACAACCATGTCTACTCACCACACAAAGGGGTATCTCCTGCCGGCTCGCATAGCGAGCGCTGGCTTGGCGGCGGTCGCCTGTGGATGTACAGTGCCGCATATCGACTATCCGAAGGTGTCCCGGTACCCGGACAGCTCCTGTCGCAGGATCGTCAAGCCTGCCGTCGCGGTCACCGACTTCGACAACCGGGCGGGGTTCACGGGACGCTGGCAGCTCGGCAGCGGCATGGCGGAACTGGTGGTTAACGAGTTGCTGCGCAAGGGGTCTGTCGTGGTACTGGAACGCGTGCATCTTGGCGACATTCTGGCCGAGTACGCCCACCAGCGAAAACGCTTCTTCCGGGCGGAAGGACGCTCCGCCAGCGGCCGGCTCAAAAACGCGCAATATCTCATCCGGGGGGCGGTAACCGACTTCACAGTATCTGGTGACACCTCCGGGTGGTTCGGCTCACCAAGGGCCTCTGTCCGGGGGCGCGGGACGCGCGCCCGGGTTACCCTCCTGATGCATGCCATAGACATAGAAACCGGGGAAATCGTCGCCTCGGTGAAAAGCGAAGCCTCCGCCTCCTCGGGGTGGTTTGGGGCGGCGGTCAGCTACAAGGGCCTCTCCTTCGGCGGAGAGACCTTCTTCCGGACGCCACTGGGACGCGCCACGGCGGCGGCCGTTCGCCGGGGGGTGGCGCGGTTGCTGGCACGTCTGCCCCGAGCGTACTGGCAGCCGATGGTGGCCGAAGGCGGCCCGGAACAGGTCATCATCAATGGCGGCGCCAACGCAGGAATCCGCTGCGGCGACGAGTTCCGCGTCCGGGAAACGGGGCGGATGGTAACCGACCCGATTACCGGGGAAATCATCGAAAACATCCCGGGGCGTGTGGTGGGGAAAGTACGGGTTGTGGAAGTACTGCCCGCTTCCGCCCACGCGCGGCTGATCAGCGGATATGCCCGGCGCGGCTTTTTTCTTGAACCCTGCAAGCCGGAAAGGCTAGCAAAGTGAGCTGGGGGGTTGCCGAACGCGGGAGGAAATGATGAAAACAATAAAGATTGAAAAACTGGGCGAAGAGGAACTGCGCCGCCGCGGGGTGCATGACTGGCCCGTCTGGACATGTGGCATTTCCCGCTTCGACTGGCATTACGACACGAGCGAAGAATGCTACATACTCGAGGGCCGTGTAATCGTCGAAACCGACCGGGGATCCGTAGAGATCGGAAGAGGCGACTTCGTCACTTTTCCGCAAGGTCTCAGTTGCGTCTGGGACATCAAGGAGCCGGTCCGCAAGCATTACAACTTTCCATGATCGCATTGATTGAAGGTACCCTGCTTGACAGCTCGCCCACCCGGGTAATCCTTCTCAACTCCGGAGTCGGATACGAGGTGTTCATACCTCTCAGCACTTATGCGAAGCTGCCCCGCCCGGGGCAACGGTGCCGCCTGCTGGTATACGACTTCGTGCGCGAGGATACCCACACGCTCTACGGATTCTGGAGCGAGGACGAGAAGGATCTTTTTGCACTGCTGCTGTCTATCAGCGGCGTGGGTCCCCGACTTGCGCTGGCAGTCCTCAGCGGCCTGAGTCCCCATCAAATAAGGGAGGCGGTGATCTCCGGGGACACAGAACGTCTCTGCCGCATTTCGGGGATCGGGCGCAAGACGGCCGAACGGATCGTTCTGGAACTGAAAGACAAACTGGGGGAGGACGAGATGCTGGAAAGCGGCGGCTCAGCGCCCGCCATGATGGAGTCGGACCAGCGAGCCCGGGACGCGGTGGCGGCACTGGTGGCATTGGGCTATCGCCCGGGGGAAGCCCGCCACATGATCAGTGGGGTAGTGGGCAACATTGCAACGGATGCCACTGTGGAGGATATCCTCCGCCGTGCCCTGATTGCCCGCAAGTAGCCCGGCATCTTGCATAACGCGCTCCCAGAGCTTATAAGTCTTCGGATGGATGCGATATCCTGGCGAACGGCAATGGGCGAAAGATTCATCACAGACACGCTTAACCGTGAAGAAACGGATTTCGACCTCACCCTTCGGCCGGCGACCTTCGGCGATTTCATCGGCCAGACCAAAGTCCGGGAACGTCTCGAACTTTTCGTCGAAGCGGCCCGTCGGCGGGGCGAAGCATTGAACCACGTGCTGCTTTTCGGTCCTCCCGGGCTAGGCAAGACGACCCTGGCATATATTCTGGCCAATGCTATGGGCGTGAACATCCGTTCCACGTCGGGTCCCGTCCTTGACAAGCCCGGGGATCTGGCAGGAATCCTCACCAACCTGGAAGAAAAGGATGTCCTTTTCATAGATGAAATCCACCGCCTGAACCGCAATGTAGAGGAATATCTCTACTGTGCCATGGAAGAATTCGTAATAGATATCGTCATCGACCAGGGCCCGAACGCCCGTTCCCTGAGACTCAACCTGCCACGTTTCACCTTGGTCGGAGCCACCACGCGCAGCGGTCTTCTGTCGGCGCCCCTGCGGTCGCGCTTCGGGATGTCCAGCCGGCTCGATTACTATGATCCGGAGTCACTGGCGCGTATTGTTGGCCGGTCAGCCGGCATCCTTGATGTAGAAATAGACGACGAAGGCGCGCGAGAAATCGCCCGACGGTCCCGCGGCACCCCCCGCATCGCCAACAACCTCCTGCGATGGGTGCGCGACTTCGCACAGGTAAGGGCCGACGGCCGAATAGATGCACGCGTGGCCCGCGACGCACTGGCAATGCTGGATATTGATGAACACGGCCTGGACGAAATGGATAAGAGAATCCTGGAAGCGGTCATCGTCAAGTTCGGCGGCGGGCCCGTAGGAATAAACTCCCTGGCAGTAGCCGTGGGGGAGGAGGCAGGAACCCTGGAAGAGGTCTACGAGCCCTACCTGATACAGGAAGGCTTCCTGAAGCGAACGCCCCACGGAAGGATGGCCACCGCTTCGGCCTGGGGACTGTTGGGACTTTCGCCGCCGGGGGATCAACCGCGACTGCTGTAAGCCAGCCCCGCCGTATGCCACTTACAGGATGTCCCGCGGTTACTCGTTGTGTTCTTCAAAGATATCGCACTGGATTCCGACTATATCATATCCATCTTGGACGAAACGGTAATCGTCTTGGGCCACCTGGTCATCATTCCCGGGGCAGGAAAAAACGTTCCGGCGCTTGATGTACTTGGGGCTCCCGTCCAGCGGAACCAACTTGTCCCGAACCGCTCCCAGGTCAGGAAAAGTGCTTATGGTACACCGCTTGTTGTGTTCCAGGCAGTAGATATTCATCTGTTCGAAGATCATGTTCTGGTTGCGCTTGCAAAGCTCCTTGACGGTGCGGTTCTTGGCAGCGGTCCAGGTGGGAATCGCGATCAGCGCCATCAGCCCTATGATCGTAGTGACGATCATCACCTCCAGGAGCGTCCATCCGCCCCTCTGGCCATGCCCTTTCATCGACCTGACTGGCAAGCTGCCGCACGCGGCGATTTATTAGGGAGCAAATTTCGTTCCACGGCCGTATTTTCCCTTGACACAAGCGCAGTAGTCGGCCTTCCGTGTACACCACCCATGTTTCCTTGCCGCGAACACGCGCTGCGGGCACCGTCGGCTGCTTTTTTGCAAGATTGAAAAAGAAATCCGTCGCCGACCAGAAGGGGGAATAATATCAAGTCCGCCGAACGTAATACGCTGTCGACACGCCTTTCGGCATCCGGATTCCGCTACCGGCCGATGCGCACATATTGACAATGCAGATCAGCCACATCTCACGGGTTTTCACAGCCTGTGAAAAGGAAAAGCCCTTATCCTGTGATGTAGCAAGCCTTGAGGATGTGCCTGTATCTGCTCCTCCCCCCCCCGCGCCAGCAGCCGATCGAGCAACTCCTGCTGGAGCACGTTGCGCAATTCCGTCTCGACGCGCTTCCGCTCCCGC
>DTYT01000165.1 GCA_012961745.1 Kiritimatiellia bacterium
AAGCCGGAGCTACGGGGAAAGCTCCTGGGGGCTGACGGCCTGTGATGGTCCTGAGGGATACCGTGCTTACGGCTCTCCATTCGGACCGGCAGACGGGACGGTGGCCCCCAGCGCCGCGGGCGGGTCGTTGATCTTCACCCCGGATGAATCTCTGTCCGCCCTGAGCAACTATTACCGTCTGAAGGGCGGGGGGCTGTGGGGACGGTACGGTTTTGTAGATTCTTTCAATGCTGACCGCGACTGGATCTCAGACGTGCATATCGCCATCGATCAGGCGGCGATCGCTTTGGCGGCCGAGAACTACCGGTCGGGTCTGATCTGGAATTACTTCATGCGCAATCCGCACGTCCTTCGCGGCTTACGGCGCTGCGGGTTCCGTCCGCGCACCATCACGCTCGACGAGCTGGACCTCGGGGGGATATGGGAGATAGGGGTGGGCCAAGCGCCGTTGCAATGGAACCGCATCCGCGTTCCGGCGTACTGGGAAAGGTCTGGGTTGCCCGAGTTACGCAATTACGATGGCTACGCTGTATACCGTCGCATTTTCCACCTGCCGGAGCATAAGCGGGAGACTTGGGCGGACAACGAGGTGGTGCTGGAGCTGGGAGGCGTCGATGATGCGGACGAACTGTGGGTGAACGAGGTGTTCGTGGGAAGGTACGGGCGGTTTCCGCCCCAATTCTCCACCGCGTGGAGTCGCCCGCGGCAGTATTCGATCCCGGCGGGAATTCTCTGCTTCGGGGGATCGAACAGTATTGTCTTGCGCGTCTATGACGGCATGGGGCAAGGTGGCATATGGAAGGAGCCGGTGCGGATGCGGGTGGTGGAGCGCTACCCGCTCTCCGGCTGGGAACAGGAAAGGGTGTCGAGATGAAGAGAACCGCGATCATAACCGCCGGGTTGCTGGCGGCGGGGCCTGTTTTTTCGGCGGAGCCGCTGCCCTCCGGGGACGCCCTGTTGCAAAAGGCCTTCGGCTTCCTGGCTCGGCAGACGAACTTTCAGGTCGAGGCGGTGCAGACCCTATCGGTTGAGGGAGAGGGTATGCTCACTCGCTGGGAGACGCGCTATGAGATTGCGGTATCGCGACCGGACCGGATTGCGTGTCTGGTCACCCGGGGGATAATGGGCGGTACCCTGGTCAGTGACGGGAATACGGTGACCCTTTACCTGCCGGCTATGCAGACTTATTCGGTCAAGCCCGCTCCTACATCGCTGGATGATCTCGCGGCGGAAGCGGGCAGCGCGGGACCCATGGGGGCCGCCTTTGCACTGCTGGAGGAGTTTCTATCGTCAAAGCCCTACCAGGTGTTCTCCGAGGGGCTCGAGTCTGTGCAGGTTGCCGGCAGCCGGAAACTGGACGGAACCGATGTTTATGAGGTGAGCGGGGTGGCGGAGGACCTGGGACGAGTGACGGTGTGGATCGAAAAGGGAGCTGAGCCCCGCATCCGCAGGATTCACTACGATTTCTCCGACCTGCTGCAGAACGGGCCTCTTCCCGTACCAGAGGCCCGGATGGAAATGTCCGTTGAGCTGTCCGGGTGGAAGACCGGCGGGGAAATCGATCCCGCGGTTTTCCGTTTTTCTCCGCCTCCAGACGCGCGTCGCATGGAAGAGGCGTTCGGCGAGGCCCCGGAGGAGCAAGCGACGCATCCCATGGTGGGAAAGGCCGCCCCGGAGTTCCAGTTGTCGTCGCTGGATGGAGAGCCGGTGAAGCTGTCCGACTACGTGGGAACCAACGTTGTGGTCCTGGATTTCTGGGCAACTTGGTGTCCGCCATGTCGCCGCGGCTTGCCCGTGGTATCACGCATAGCCTTGGAGAAGGCGTCGAGTGGAGTGGTGTTTTTTGCGGTGAATCAGGGTGAAGACGACCGTAAGGTGAGGAAGTTCATGGAGGAGCACAGGCTCGAATTCGCCGTGCTGATGGATCGGGATCAAGAGGTGGCCAAGGAATATGGGGTCCAGGGAATCCCGCAGACGGTGATTATCGGTCGAGATGGGAAGATAAGCTCGGTGCTTGTAGGCTACGGGCCGGGGAGTGAAGCCAAGCTGCGCCGCGATATTGAAAAGGCGGCCGCCGGCGCGGCGCCAGCCGGACCCGCGCGCCCGGAAACCGCCCCTTAGCCTGCGGAAGGGAACCCGGAGGACCTACGGGTTGGGGTCCTCCGCAAGCCAATCCGAGCCGGGATCGGCGGCGCCCACGTAATCCACCCCCGCCACGGGGGCCGCTCCGCCCCAGTAGTTGAAGCGAACCGACGCCAGATTACCGGGAGCGAGATTGGCCGCATTCCAGCCCACGTTGCCGTGGAAGCTGTTCAAGCCCGGACTGTCCAAATCGCCGCCGCCGAGATCAACGCGGTAGGTAGGACCCGTAACGCCTCCGATGCGCACACCGACCACCGAGTTCTCAGTTGCTACCGAGTTTCGCATGTAGATGTCTACCGCGTTGCCTCCGCCCGCCTCGGCGGATAGTCCCACCGCGCCGGTGCGCTGGAAGCGTGAATCCGCAAATGCAACTGCGGCGGAATCACCGGGGCAGACGGAGACCCCCGCACCCGACGCATTGTCTCGGCAGGGGAAGTTTTCCATGGCCAACCGGATGTCTCCGGTGAGGGTCACTACGTTTGCCTCCAGGCCGAGCAGGGATGAGCCCCTGAGTTCGACATTGCGGAGCAGCAGGGTGGCCTGGTCCGCCGCGGTGGCCATGATGTACATGTTGAAATCATTGGACAGGCAGGACACGGTGGGGGCACGCCGGCCGAGGCCTGCCAGCAGGTCCCCGGGTCCCCCGGCAAGCTGCTGCGGAAGCCGCGATAGAGTGTCGGGCCCTTCACCGACGAGTAGCAGTGTATCTTGCAGAAGGCTGTGACAGGTAAGTGCCACCCCGTATGTCCCGTTATCAATCGCGCTGGCGGACGCCAGAATCAGGGTGTTGTTTGAAATTGCCAGCGTCTGTGCCACAAGCCCGCCGCCCGGATTGCCCTCTGAGACCACACCGTCGAGCAGGGAGTAGAGGGTGTGCGCGGTGGTCAAATCCAGCATTATGCCCGTGGAACCGTTGGAGATCGCCGTAACGTCGCTCATTACCAGGTCTACTGCACCGGTGACATCCAGCACTACCCGAAGGCCCTCGTCCGGGTTTCCTACCAGATCCAGGCTGGAAAAGAAGAGCGTGCTGGCCCCGCAATCCAGCGCCTCGAGATCGAATCCGCTACCCGTGCTGTCCCGCGCGGCGGCATCATCAACCGAGAGCGAAAGCTGCCGGTACCGCCCCAGATGGACTTGGACGCCGCCGCCGTCGTTGTTGAGAAAAGCGTTGTCACGGATGACAATCTCGCAGACCCGTCCGGGCGCCTCCCCGATGATGGTGAGGCCGGGACCCTCCGTATCGCGCACAACATTCCCTTCCAGACGCACGGAAAAATCCTTGTCCGCAGCGGAGACCAGCACCATGCCGTGCCCGCAGGATTCGATCAATGTGTCGCAAACCCGGAAGCCGGACGCGTTGCCGGCGTATACACCGAAGGATTCGTAGTCCGCGATATTGTAGACCGGATCGTTCAGCGACGGACCCCCGGTGTCGGTATTGATAATGTGAACTCCATAAAGTGCGGAGCCATCCCCCATCCTCACCGCCGGTCCGGAGCCGTAGCCATCGATTACCGGACGTCGCTTTCCTCCGTATACCTTGCCGCCGCGGCCGCGAAGCGGATGGCCCTCGCCGATCAGTGTGGTGGATGAGCCGAGGGCCACGTTTTCCCGATAGGGTTCCGATGCGGCGAAGACGTACACATTGCGGTCTCCGAAGGCACGGTCGACCGCCTGCTGAATTGAAGTGTAAGGATGTTCCGCAGTGCCGTCCTGCTGGCCCGGATTGTCACCGTCGACGAAGTTGACATCGTCGAGGACCGTGTGGTGAACGCGTTGCCGCGTTACTTCTACGGTGGTGGTAGGGCTGCTTGGGTCCTGGCGGAAACCGGAGTCCTCCACGCGGACCTTGGGATCACGCATCACCATGTCGTAAAGGCGCGCCCGCAGGCCTGAGGGGCGGCCGGAAAAGGAATTGCGGAAGGGGTTCTCGCCGCGCGCCAATGCCGACAGATCGCAGTTCAAGCGCACGCGCATGCCACCCATCCACCGCGAGCCTTGAAGTTGCCGGTCCTCGAACCACATCAGGTCCAGATAGAACGCCGGATTGACCCGCACTTCCAGGCGGCCCTTGGGGCCACTGATGTCGGCTCCGCCGCTGTATTCGGAATCCCAGTGGTAGCCTCCCCCAAGAAGACGCACTTCCAGCCGCGGATCGGGCAGCGGCAGGCGGAAGCCCACCTCCCAGTCGTAGCCTTCGCGGGCCCGTTCAAATCGCTGAAACAGCCGGGTAGTGATTATGCGCTCGGTGATTCTCCATCCCTCTTGCCGCACCTGGTGGCGGCGGGCGTAGGGTTCGGACCAAGTCGTCGAAGTACGGGTCCGGACTTCCTGCTGCCGGTAGGAATCTACCAGTACTTCCTTGTTCTCCGGGAAGTAGTAATTCGCCCGCGCGTCGAGTCGCTCACTCAAGAGCTCAAGCCCCAGGCCGACCTGGGAGAACTGCGAATCACGCCGCGTCCAGCGTGAATCGTAGTACAGGTTGGCCCCCAGTATGACCCCTGGTTTCTCCCAGAGCCAGCGGTACACCAGCCCCAGATTGAGCTCTTCCTCGGAGTCGTCATCCAGCGAATAGCGGGGATTGATCAGCCAGATGCGGTTTGTCCCGGTATTGAGCGGCACCAGTAGCTCCACCATGCCCCGCTGCTCGGTTTCGCCGGCCTGCAATTGCAGCCAAGCACTGGCCGTATGGCCGGGCCCGTCGGCGGGAGAGGATTCGGATCCCCGAGCGATTCCCACACAGCAGGCGTATATCAACGCGGCTGCCGCGCTCCTGCTCATCCAGAACGTAGCGCCTCCAGTACCCGTTCCCGGGTCACCGGGACGGATTTGAAGCGGAATCCCGTCGCGCGGGAAACGGCGTTCACCACCGCCGGTGCGGTGGGTATGCTGGGCAGCTCTCCGATGCCCTTGGCCCCCGCGGGTCCCTGGGAGGTAGGTTCTTCCACCACAAGCGACACTATCGGGGGGACATCGGTGCACCGGGGGGCGCGGTATTCCCGCATGGTGAGCTTCTGCGGGCGTCCGTCCTTGAGGGTAAACTCCTCCATCAGGGCCAACCCCAGTCCCATCACAATCCCGCCCTCAATCTGCCCCTCGAGGGCAAGTGGGTTGAGGGCACGGCCCACGTCAGTGGCCGCGATGATCAGCTCGACCGTCACCACCCCGGTATCCGAGCCCACGGAACAGAGAGCCGCCTGAGCGGTGAACCCGAAAGCGAAGTGCATGTCGCCGGCGCTTCCCAGTGGTTTGGTTTCCGGCGCGCGGTAGAGAAACCGCACGCCGTGCTCGCGGCCTTCGCTCGCCTGTAGTGAGGAAACCGCCTCTTCCAGAGGAATACATTTCCCGCCGCCCCGAATCACTCCCGCCTCCAGAGACAATCGGTCGGCCGGCACATCCATCACTGCAGAAGCTACCCGCAGAAGCTGCCCTTTCAGTTTGCGCGCCGCTCCCCGGACCGCGTTGCCACTGACGAACGACTGGCGGCTTGCCGTGGTCGGCCCCCCGTCGGGACAAAAGTCGGTATCCCCCAACAGCACCGAGATGCGTTCCGGAGGCAAGTCCAGCTCCTCGGCGGCGATCGCTGCCAGAACCATGGGCAATCCCTGCCCCATCTCCGCCGAGGAAATCCGCACCTCCAGCCTTGCCCGCCCGTCGTCACCGTTCCATATGACCAGGCAAGCCTCGGCTTGGTCGGCGGCTCCTCCTCCCAGACCGGTATTCTTGTAGGCGACGGCAAAACCCCATGCGAATCGGCGGCCGGCATGTTCCCATTTCCAGGCAAAAGGCAGTCCCCGGTGTTCGTGCCAGCGGTGCATTTCTCCCCGGACCAGCTCAATGCATTTCTTCAGCCCTACGCTTTCCCTGAGCAGTTGCCCCGTGCAGGTTACCCTCCCCACCTCCAGGGCATTGATCAGGCGCAGGGTGATGGGATCCATGCCCAGCTTGACGGCCAGCATGTCCATGGCCGTTTCCACCGCAAAGCAGCTCTGCGTCACCCCAAAACCACGGAACGCTCCTGACGGCGGATTGTTGGTGTACATGGCGTAGCAGTCCGACCGGACGTGGGCGATATCATAAGGCCCGGAGACATGCGTAGTAGCGCGGGTCATCACATGCTCGCTCAAGCTGGCATACGCCCCGCCGTCGCCGTACAACTCGGCCCGAAATGCACGTATCCGCCCATCGCGTCCGGCTCCAATCCGCAGCCTGATGCGGGTGGCATGCCGCTTGGGATGCACCAGCATACTCTCCGATCGGGAGAATAGCAGCTTGACCGGCCGCCCGGTTTTCTCTGCCAGGAGCGATGCGTGGATCTGTCCGGCGATGTCTTCCTTACCGCCGAAACCTCCGCCCATCGTGGTCGCCACGATGCGGACTTCCTCGGGAGCCTTTCCCAGACAGGCGGCTACCTGTTTGCGGTCGGCGTAGGGTATCTGGCTGCCGACGTACACCGTGGTCTTCTGGTGGAAAGCGCGCGGGCCGCGCACCGCCTGCGGATCACGCGGCCCGCCGAAACGTGATGGGTCGTAGCCCGCGGGAACCGCCACGGAGCACTCGGGCTCCATGAAAAGGTGTTCCACCGTCGGAGTACGGAAGGTGTCCTCGATCAGCACCTCCGCCTCACGGAAGCCGGAGTCGGGATCACCCTTGCTGACCTGTATATGCTTGAGCAGGTTTCCTTCCTCCCGGTGTTCGTGCACTTGGGGAGCGTTCGGACGATGGGCTTCTACCGGGTCGGTAACCGGCGGCAGAGGGACGAACTGGACCTGGATCAATTCGACCGCCCGCCGCGCGGTCTCGGGACGGTCGGCGGCCACCGCGGCCAAGGCATCGCCCACGTAACGCACCTTCCGCCTGCAGAAGACCGGCCAGTCAGGAGTGATCAACCCGTGCCGGGCGGCGTCGGGCACATCATCGGCAGTCATCACCGCGTAGACGCCCGGGAGTTCGCGCGCCCGCCGCGTATCCACCGATACGATCCGGGCATGGGGTATCCCTGCCCGCCGCACGGCTGCATACAGCATCCCGGGAAAATGGAGGTCATCGGCATACAATG
>DTYT01000166.1 GCA_012961745.1 Kiritimatiellia bacterium
CCACGGCGCGGTGAACCAGGGCCGCGGTCACCGCGGAGTCCACCCCGCCGCTCAAGGCACACAGCACACGTTCGTCACCCACCCGCAGCCGGATCTCCTCCACCGCTTCCCGGATGAAATCCGGCATGCTCCAGTCGCCGCGGCAGCCACACACCGCGTAGAGGAAACGGTGCAGGATCTCCCGGCCCCGCGGCGTGTGGGCCACTTCGGGGTGGAACTGCAGGCCGAAGAACCCCCGGCGGTCGTCCCCCATCGCCGCCACCGGACATCCTTCAGTGGCCGCCAGCACTTTGAATCCCGGGGGCGGCTCGGATATACGGTCTCCGTGGCTCATCCAAACCTCGATCTCCCGCGGCAGCCCCCTGAACAGTACGTCGGATTCCAGTACGCGCACCCGGGCAGGCCCGTATTCCCGCATCCGCCCCTGCTCCACCCGACCCCCCAGTGCCTCGCCCATGAGTTGCATCCCGTAACAGATGCCCAGCACCGGGACACCCGACGAGAAGATGCCCGGGTCGCAGCGCGGCGTATTCTCATCCCGTACGCTGGCCGGGCCCCCGGAAAGCACTATTCCCGCGGGACATCGCTCCTTGAGCTCCCCGGCACCGATATCAAACCTCACCAGCTCCGAAAACACGCCCAGCTCCCTGATCCGGCGCGCGATAAGCTGGGTATATTGCGAGCCGAAATCCAGAACGGCTATCCATTCGCGCGCCTTCACGCTCGTCGCTGCACTCACCGCGTTCTTCCTTTCCCCCCACCATTGTCGCTGCCGGCGACCAGGTGCAGGAACTCCGCAAACAGATGCACCGCATCGTGAGGCCCGGGACACGCCTCAGGATGAAACTGTACCGAGAAGAGCGGCAGGCGCCGGTGCCGCAGTCCTTCAACCGTCCCGTCGTTCAGATTGATATGCGTGACTTCAACATCCTCGGGGAGAGAACCGCGATCCACGGCGAACCCGTGATTCTCGGAGGCGATCAACACGCGCCCGGTGCGCAGATCCCTGATCGGCTGGTTTCCTCCATGATGGCCGAACTTCAACTTGTAGGTCTTGCCCCCCAGGGCCAAGCCGATGAGCTGGTGACCGAAGCATATCCCGAAGGTAGGCAGGCCGGTGTGGATCACACGGCGCACCGTCTCCACCACGCGCGGCACCCCGCCGGGATCCCCGGGGCCGTTGGTCACGAAAAAACCGTCGAATCGGCCCGCAATGATTTCCTCAGCCGGAGTCCGGTTGGGGAACACCTCCAGTTCACATCCCAGCGAGGCCAGGATACGAAGCTGGTTGAGCTTGACGCCGCAATCAAGGACCGCGATGCGGTAGCCGCCGCGCGGGAACCCCTGCAGCAGGTCCCGGAAGGCGCGTGACCCGGCCGCATCTACGAGGCCGAAGTCCGCCCGTTCGCGGTGCGGTCCCGGCCAACTGAACCGCCGCGGAGTGGTCACCTCCGTGGAAAGGTCCCTGCCTACCAGCCCCGGCGAGCGGCGCGCCTTTTCCACCACGCTGTCCGGATCCGAATCAATGGTGGAAATCACGCATTTCATGGCCCCCCGGGTCCGGATGTGCAACGTTACGGCCCGGGTGTCCACTTGATCCACACCGATCTTCCCGTTCCTTTCAAGATATTCGCCCAGCGTCACCCGGCTTCGCCAGTTGCTGGGTATCCGGCTGCACTCGCTGACCACCAGCCCGCCGGCGTACACCTTTGCAGATTCCACGTCCTCGCGGTTTATACCGTAGTTGCCGATCAGGGGGTAGGTCATGGTGACGATCTGCCCGTGATACGAGGGATCCGTGAGGATTTCCTGGTACCCGGTCATCGAGGTGTTGAAAACCAGCTCTCCGAAGTACTCTCCCTCACCGGCAAACGCCCGGGCCCGGAACCAGCGTCCGTCTTCCAGCGCTATGATCGCGGTCCTCATTCGGCGCCTACCTATAGGGGGTCTGCCTCTGCAAGGCAAGTATCCGGCCGACATTTCTCACCATGCAACCCGGCCCCGGATGACACGCCACAGGATCGCGCCCGGGATCGCCGCCTCAGCCGGCATATTCCTGACCAGCGTTCGGCGCCCGCGCTCCCGTTGGATCGGCGATTCTTGCCGCCCCAGGAACGGGCACCGTCTGCCCCTATCCTCCGGCTGCCGCGTTCGGGAAGACCCGCCCCGGTCGCGGTCATCCGCCGGATCGTTCGAGCGCCGCCCCGACGAAGTCGCGGAAAAGGGGATGCGGCTCCCGCGGCCGGGACTTGAATTCCGGGTGAAACTGGGTGGCCACGAACCACGGGTGATCCTGCAACTCGATGATCTCGACCAGATCCAGCTCCGGGTTCACCCCCGACATCACCATTCCTGCTCTTTCCATTTGCACCCGATAGGTATTGTTAAGCTCGTACCGGTGGCGGTGACGCTCCCGCACCTCCTCGGTCCGGTAGGCCTGCGCCGCCCGGCTTCCCGGTTTCAGCCGACGCCGCCACGCTCCCAGACGCATGGTCCCGCCCATCCGCTTCACCTTCTTCTGCTCCTCCATCAGGGAAATAACCGGCTCCGGGGTCCCCGGCTCCATCTCCGTGCTGTGCGCCCCTTGCAGCCCGAGCACATTCCGTGCGAACTCGATCACCGCGCATTGCAGTCCCAGGCAGATACCCAGGAATGGGATCCGCTTCTCGCGGGCTATCCTGACCGCCTCTATCTTGCCCTGAATGCCCCGCTGGCCGAACCCTCCGGGAACCAGGATTCCGCCGGCCTGTTCCAGGTCAGCCCGGGCCCGGCCGGCTTCGACGTCTTCGGCGGCCACCTTGAGGATCTCCACCCCCACCTCGTGGGCAAGCCCCCCGTGGACGATTGCCTCGTAGATGGATTTGTAGGCGTCCTGCAACTCCGAATATTTTCCCACTACCGCGATGCGGACCTTGCCCTTGGGGCGGGAGAGAATCCGCACCAGTCGGCGCCAGTCATCCAGCCGCGCCGGCGGACGGGCGAGGCGGAAGTGCACCAGGATCAATTCGTCCATCCCCTGCTCGGAAAGTCGCAGGGGAACCTCGTAAATCGTGCATCGAACGTCCTGTTCCTGGAATACCGCGTTCTGCGGCACGTTGCAGAAAAGCGACAACTTCCTGCGGATAGCATCGCTCAGCGGCCGCTCCGTGCGGCAGATCAGCGCATCCGGAATGATCCCGATCTCGCGCAGCTTGGCCACGCTCTGCTGGGTCGGCTTGGTCTTGATTTCGCCAGCGGCCCGAATGAACGGTACATATGTGAGGTGAACGTACATCACGTTCTCCGGGCCAGCTTCCAGCCCGATCTGCCGGATCGCTTCCAAGAATACCAACCCTTCGATGTCCCCCACCGTTCCCCCGATCTCGCACAAGATCACCTCGGTGCGGCCGTCATC
>DTYT01000167.1 GCA_012961745.1 Kiritimatiellia bacterium
ACCCTGAGAAGCCAGCTCCCGGAAGCAGATCCGGCATATGCCAAACTTCCTAATGTAGGCCCGCGCTCGGCCGCATCTCTGGCACCGGTTGTATCGGCGGACCGCAAATTTCGGAGGCCTGCGTGCCTTGACTACTAACCCCTTTTTTGCCACCTCGCCATCCCTCCTACTTGCCTCGGCCTGCGAATGGCATCCCCAGCAGACTCAGCAGCTCGCACGCCTCGTCATTCCGGCGTGCAGTGGTCACAATGGTTATATCCATGCCTTGTACGCGAGCCATGTGGTCGGGATCGATCTCGGGAAAGATCGTCTGCTCGGCTATGCCGAGAGTATAGTTGCCCGATCCGTCGAAAGATTTCGTGGAAATACCGCGGAAATCCCGGATTCTAGGCAAGGCCACGTTGATCAGCCGATCCAGGAAATCGTACATGCGCCTTCCCCGCAAGGTTACTTTTGCCCCGATTACCATACCCTTCCGCACCTTGAAATTCGCGATACTCTTGCGCGCCCGCGTCAGTAGCGGCCGCTGGCCGGTTATGCGCGCCAGATCGTTAGCAATGGCCTTGATCGCGTCTCCGTCGACCCCGCTGCCGATCCCCATGTTGACCACAATCTTCCGGATCCTCGGCACCTGCATAGCATTATGATAGCCCCGACGTGCCCTCAGGGCGGGAACCACTTCACTCTCATACTTCTGTCGCAAGCGCGGCAACATCGTCTTCCTCAACCTTTTGATGCACTACCTTCGGCGCGCTTCTCGACCCGCTGCACCACCTTCAGGTTCGAGATCGCCACCGGTGCTTCTTTTCGGATGATCGCTCCACTGGGGTGATCCTGCGATTTGCGCATATGCCTGACCACCAGATTGAATCCCTCCACAATCGCGACCTGTCGCCGCGGATAGACCCGTAGAACGCGGCCCGTTTTCCGCCCGTCGGCATCGTCTCCGGCTATCGCCTTGACAATATCCCCCTTACGAATGCGGCACTTGTAGGCTGGACGAGACCGTCCCATCACAAAACCTCCGGAGCCAAGGATATCAACTTCAGAAAATTTCTCTCCCGCAGCTCGCGGGCAACCGGCCCGAAAATCCGCGTGCCGCGTGGATTCTGCTGATCGTCGATAAGAACCACCGCATTGTGATCGAAACGCAACAGCGAACCATCCGACCGCCGGACGGGAAACCGGGTCCGGACGACCACCGCCTTGTGCACCTCGCCCTTCTTCACTATCCCCTGCGGCTGGGCATCTTTCACGCTCACCACTACGATATCCCCGACGTAGGCATACCGTTTCCTTTGCCCGAGAACCCGAATGCACTTCACCTGCCGTGCCCCGGTATTGTCCGCCACATCCAACCTGCTCTCCGCCGTGATCATCGCTCCGGTTCCCGTACAAGAGTCAATCCTTGAGCTCGCCTGCCGCCGCCCTCACCGCTCGCTCCGCCTCCCCACGTCCCGACTTGAGCACCTCGAGCAATCGCCACCTCTTCAGCCTGCTCAATGGTCGCGTTTCTACAATCCGCACCAGGTCACCCTCCCTAGCCCGCTCTTCCTCGTCATGCGCATAGAACTTCTTGTGCCGCCTTATCTCCTTCTTGTAGAGCGGATGCCTCACCCTTCGCTCCACCTGCACCACAATGGTCTTCTGCATTGCGGCGCTCACTACCCTGCCAACTTTAGTCTTCCGCTTCCCGCCTCGGTCGCTCATTTCCCCTTCCTCATACGCTCATTGAGAATGGTCAGCACTCGAGCTATCTCCCGCCGTGTCGGCCTGATGCGGCTCGGCTTGTCGAGTTGCCCGCTTACCGCCTGCCTGCGCAGGGAAAACAATTCCTGCTGCAGCTCACGGTGCCGCTGATACAGCTCGTCGTCCGACAACTCTCTCAATTCCTTCGCCTTCATGCACTCCGCCCGACAGCGTGGTGACGCTGAAGAATACGCGTAGCTATAGGTAACTTGGCCGCGGCCAACCGCAATGCCTCGGTCGCCACTGCCGGCGGGACCCCGTCCACCTCGAAGAGAATTCTCCCCGGTCTGACTCCCGCCACCCAGTGATCTACCGCACCTTTACCCTTTCCCATCCGCGTTTCCAGGGGCTTCTTCGTCCGCGACTGATCCGGAAATATGCGTATCCAGATCTTCCCCTTGCGGCTCATTGCCCGGGTTATGGCCACGCGACAAGCCTCGATCTGAACATTCGTAACCCACGCCCGTTCAAGCGCCTGTAACGCAAACTCGCCGAAGGAGATGCGATTTCCCGCCTGCGCCCGTCCTTTGAGGCTGCACCTCTGAAACTTGCGATATTTGACTCTCTTAGGCATCAGGGGCATCGCCTACTCCTCCCTCTTCTCATTCCCCCCGAGGCCCACCTTGCGGCGGATGGCATATCCATACCTTTACCCCGATCAACCCCGCAGTAGTGTGCGCCTCCGCGAACCCGTAATCTATGTTCGCCCGAAAAGTCTGCAGGGGAACCTTGCCGGCCTTGTAGGCCTCCCGGCGAGCCAGCTCGGCACCTGCCAGCCGGCCGGCCGTCTCCACCTTGATCCCCAGAACCCCCATGTCCATAGCCACCTGTACGGCCCTCTTCATCGCCCTGCGGAACGACACTCTTCTTTCCAACTGCAAGGCGATGGCTTCGGCTACCAGTTGCGCATTCCGGTCCGGATCCCGTACCTCCTTGACGTCAAGATAGATCTCCTTGCCGGTAGCCTCCACCAAATCCTCCCGTAAACGTTCGAGATCCTGTCCCTTCCTCCCGATCACCAGCCCGGGACGGGCAGTATGGATGGTAATCCTTACGCGATTGGCATATCTTTCGATCCATACCTCGGGAACCGCTGCATCGCGCAGACGCCGCTTTACCAAGTTCCGTATCTTTTCATCTTCCAGAACCAGTACCGCGTAATCCCGCTTCTCGGCAAACCAGCGCGACCGCCAGTCCTTCGTCAGCGCAACCCTCATCCCGATTGGATTGACCTTCTGCCCCAACTTTATCTCCCTTCCACTTTCTGTCCGCCCCCGCCGCGCGCCCTCCGCGGCGATCCATGCGGCGGCTCATCCGAAAGCACCACCCGGATGTGGCATAAACGACGGCGTATCGGCGAGGCCATGCCGCGTGCCCTGGGCCACCAACGCCGCAGCCGGGGACCGTCCTGGATCGCGGCCTCTTTCACAAAGAGTGACCCCGCATCCAGATCATGGTTGTTCTCCGCATTCGCTTGAGCGGAACGCAGCGTCTTCCATAGATGAAAGGCGGCCTTCCGCCGGGTCAGCCTGGCAATCGCCAGAGCCTCCCGCAACGGCAGCCCCTGAACGGCCCGCGCAAGATCCCGCCCCTTACGGGGCGATAGACGTACATACCTCGTTGTAGCTTCCACTTCCATTACCCCAGATCACTTCAGTGAGACCGATTTATCAGTCACCGCCCCATGTCGGCGGAACACCCGCGTCGGAGCAAATTCTCCCAAACGATGCCCCACCATATTTTCCGTAATGAACACATTGACGAAAGTCCGCCCATTATGGACAGCAAAGGTGTGTCCCACAAACTCCGGCACAATCATTGACCGGCGCGACCAAGTCCGCACTACCCTGCGCTCCCCGGTCTCCTTCAGTTTCATAACCTTCTTGAGGAGCTTGGGATCCACGTATGGCCCTTTCTTCAACGAGCGTCCCATCAGGGCTTCCTCCTCTGGACTATAAACTTGTCCGACGGCTTGCGCCTCCGACGGGTCTTGCCCCCCTTGGCAAGCTTACCCCAAGGAGACACCGGCTGCCCGCCGCCGCTGGTACGTCCCTCACCACCCCCCATTGGGTGATCCACCGGATTCATCGCCACCCCGCGTACCGTCGGGCGTATCCCCAACCACCGCGCGCGTCCCGCCTTTCCCAGGGCCACATTCATATGATCAGCATTTCCCACCCGGCCGATAGTGGCATAGCAGTCGACATGTACCTTCCTGAGCTCGCCCGACGGCAATTTCAAGGTGGCGTACTTTCCTTCCCGTGCCATCAGTACCGCCCCCGCCCCCGCGCTCCGCACGATCTGACCACCCTTTCCCGGCTGAAGCTCGATGTTGTGCACCGTCATCCCCGGAGGAATACGCCCCAGCGGAAGAGCATTACCAACCTGAGGTTCGGCATCCTCACCATCGGTCACCGTATCACCTGCTTTGAGCCCCTCGGGAGCCAGAATGTAGCGCTTCTCGCCGTCCCTGTAATGAAGCAACGCGATGTTCGCGGATCGGTTCGGATCATATTCGATGGCTGCCACCCTGGCAGCTACGCCACGCTTGGCGCGGCGGAAATCAATCAGACGATAGAAACGCTTATGACCACCACCCCGATGGCGCACGGTGACCCGTCCCTGGCAGTTGCGGCCGCCGCTGGATTTCCTCTGCCTGAGCAGTCGCTTCTCCGGTTCCTTCCGGCTCAGATCCCGGGAATCCAGAAGCACCGTGAACCGCAACGAGGGCGTAAACGGTCTGTATTTCTTCAACCCCATAGCGTCCTCAGGTTACCTCGATCTGGTCTCCGGACTTGAGGGTAACAATCGCTCTCTTCCAGGAAGAAGTCCTGCCATAACTGAAAAGTCGCTCCCTTTTCGGCTTCCCCCGGCGCCGCATGGTGTTCACCCCAACCACGTGCACCCCAAAGATATCCTCGACTGCACGCTTTATCTCATGTTTGTTGGCCTCCGGATGAACCTTGAAAACGTACTTGTTCTCGCTCTCGCTCATCCGGACCACCTTCTCCGTCAGCACAATGTTCTGTATCACCTGGTAAGGATCCTTCATCCCACCAACCGCTCCTCAAGCGCTTGCATGCCCCGGCTGGTCACTACCACGCGGCGGTAACGCAGCATCTGGTAGGCGTTCACATCGCTCGCCTGAACCACCTCCGCGTCCGGAAGGTTTCGCGAGGCAAGAAATAGATTCCGGTCCAGTTTGTCAACCACAAAGAGTACTCCCCCGGTAAGCGAGAGCTTTTTCATGATCTGGCTCAGGAGTCTCGTCCTGGGTTGCTGCAGATGAAGCTCCTCCAAAATAATCACTTCCCCGGAAGCCACCCTTTCACTGAAAGCCCGCCGTAAAGCAAGCCGCTTGACCTTCCTGGGCAACTCCCGCCGGTAATTCCGCGGCTTCGGGCCGAAGACCACCCCACCGCCGCGCCACACCGGCGACTGGCGGTAGCCCGCCCGCGCCCTCCCCGTCCCCTTCTGCCGCCATGGCTTGCGGTTGCTGCCAGCCACTTCGCCTTTGGTCAGCGTAGAAGCTGTTCCCCGGCGCTGGTTGGCCAGATACGCCACAACCGTCTCGTGCACAGCCTGATCCCCCTTGTCCAGGACTATCAGCGCCTCATCCAGCCGATATTCGCCCGACTTTGCGCCCGAGACACTGTGAATCGGTATTGAATACATCGCTACTTGTTCCCCGCACGCCTCTTCACCGCTTCGCGAATCATTACCAAGCCTCCGTTCGGCCCGGGAACCGCCCCCTTTACAAGGATTGCGTTGTCTTCCCTCCGGACCCCAACAACCCTCAGATTCTGAACGGTAACCCGGCGGTGTCCCGTCCTCCCCGGCATCTTCTTGTTCTTGAATACTCTCGAGGGCATCGCACACTGCCCAATTGCACCTACCCGCCTATGCGTCATAGAACCGTGCGATCCCCGACCACCCCCCATCCCATACCTCTTGACAACCCCCTGAAAGCCCCGGCCCTTGCTCAACCCGGTGACGTCTACAAACGCCACGTCACTGAAAATTTCCACCGTCAAGGTCTCGCCCTCCCCAATATCCTCCCCCTCATCCAGCCTGACCTCCCTCAGAACGCGAAAACCGTTCTTCCGTGTGCGCCCGCAATGTCCTCTCATGGGCTTGTTCAACCTTTGCAAGGGACGTTCCCCGAAACCCAACTGGACAGCATCATAGCCCTCCCTGTCACGCCTTTTCCGCTGTATTACGGTGCACGGCCCCGCTTCCAACACCGTAACGGGCACCTGCTGCCCACGGTCGTCAAATATCTGCGTCATCCCGACTTTTCTGCCAATAATAGCCTTCATAGCACTGCGTCATATCTTGATGGTGATGTCCACGCCTGCCGGAAGATTGAGCTTCTTGAGCGCATCGACCGTCTTGGCGGTCGGATCAATAATGTCGAGAAGCCGCTTGTGCGTGCGTATTTCAAACTGTTCCATGGACTTCTTATCAACATGAACACTGCGGTTGACCGTATACCGTTCAACACGCGTTGGAAGAGGAATCGGCCCCGAGACCTTGGCTCCAGTTCCCCTGGCGGTCTCTACTATCTCCCGCGCCGACTTGTCCAGCACCCGATGATCGTACCCCTTAAGCTTTATCCTTATTCTCTGACCGTTCATAAGTTCCTCACCTATCCCAGAAGCCTCTGTGCCAGCGATCCGGGGACCACCTCAAAACGGAGAGGCTCCATCGTGTAGCTGGCACGGCCCCGAGTCAAGGACCGTAAGCCGGTAGCATAACCGAACATCTCCGCCAGCGGCACCTCGGCCCTTACAATCTTGCTGTCCGCCTTACTCTCCACACTCACCACCTTTCCCCGGCGTCCCACAATATCGCTCAAAACTTCGCCAATAAACTCGTCCGGCGCGATTATTTCAAGATCCATAATCGGTTCCAGCAACAAGGGGTCCGCCGCCGCCAGAGCGTCGCGGACCGCCATCGTCGCCGCGTTACGGAAAGCCGTATCCGACGAGTCGGCCGGATGCGCCTTCCCTGCGAACACATCCACGCGTATATCCACAACCGGGTAGTTGCCCAACACCCCGGTCGTCAGAACATCCTCCACACCGGCACGAACCTCGGCACGGAATTCCGCCGGTATTTCCTCCGCCGACGCGGTGAGCTCCACCTGATTCCCTGCGCCCCTGGGGCGGGGCGATACCCGGGCGGAGACGGCAGCGAAATGGCCCTTCCCGCCGATCACGCGTTCGAAAGTATACTCACCCACCGCTTCCTTTTCAACTGTCTCACGGTAAGCCACCATTGGCCGGCCGGAGCGCGCTCTGACCCTGAATTCACGCTCAACGCGCTCCTTCACCACCTCCAGATGAAGCTCACCCATACCACGCGCTATGAGCTGTCCGGTTTCCGGATCCACCGCGACCCGGAAAGTAGGGTCCTCTTCGGCGATGGCTTCCAGCGCCTTCTGCAGCGACTCCCGGTCAGATGAGGACATCGGCTCAATCGCCATCGAAACCACCGGTTCGGGGAAATGGATTGTCTCCAGGATTACCGGGCGGTGTTCTGAACAAAGCGTGTCGCCCGTGGTCACCCCCTTGATGCCCAGCAGCCCGCCGATCTCCCCGCTGAACAGGGCGGGTACGTCCTCCCGCTGGTTGGCATGAAGCCGCACAATTCTTCCCACCCTTTCCCTCTTTCGCGTGCGAGGATTGTACACATGGCTGCCGCTCTTGATTATCCCCGAATATACGCGGATGTAGACCAGCTTGCCCACGTACGGGTCGACCGCGATCTTGAAAACCAACGCGGTCGCCGGCTCATGATCGCCCGGGTGACGTTCCTCCTCCTGAAGAGTCTTCGGCCGGCGCCCGGTTATGGCGGGAACATCTAAGGGCGAGGGCAGGAAGTCAACCACCGCATCCAACAAAGGCTGAATGCCACGGTTACGCAGGGCGGCGCCGCATAAAACCGGTACCGCATCACCCCGCAGCGTCGCCGCGCGCAATGCGCGTCGGATCATGCCGGCCGGCACATCCGCTCCACTCACATACCGCTCCAGAATCCCTTCATCCTTCTCAGCAAGCACTTCCAAGATGGCCTGTCGCCGTTGCTTCGCTTCATCATCGTATTCGGGGGGAATATCCGCCGCGATCACTCGCGCTCCCAGGGATTGCGCATCAAAATCCAGGGCTCTCATCCCGACCAGATCAATCACCCCGTGGAAACTATCCTCGAGGCCCCACGGTATCTGAAGGGGAATCGCGGGGGCGGCGAGTTTTTCTCGCATCTGCTGCACGACGCCGTCAAAATCCGCACCCTTGCGGTCCATCTTGTTGACAAACGCGATCCGCGGTACCTGATACTTGTCCGCCTGATGCCACACAGTCTCTGTCTGCGACTGCACGCCGGCCACACCACAGAATACTCCTATGGCGCCATCCAGAACCCGCAACGAGCGTTCGACTTCCACGGTGAAGTCTACGTGGCCCGGGGTGTCGATGATGTTCACCTGATGATCCCGCCAGAAACAGCTCGTCGCGGCGGACGTGATGGTAATACCGCGCTCCTGTTCCTGTTGCATCCAGTCCATCGTCGCCGAACCTTCGTGGACCTCTCCCATACGCCAGACCCGTCCGGTGTAGAAAAGGATTCTTTCGGTGACGGTGGTCTTCCCGGCATCAATATGGGCGATGATGCCGATGTTACGGATCAACGGCAGGGGACACGGGCGCTCCGGACTCTCCCGCTGGCGTGCAGAGTCCGCACTCCTCCCCTTCCGAGCCCTTTCTTCCACCCGTGCCACGATATGGTCCCGTGTCCTACCACCTGTAGTGCGCAAACGCCCGGTTGGCATGAGCCATCCGGTGCGTATCCTCCCTCTTCTTTATCGAAGCACCTTGGTTGCTGTAGGCGTCCAGCAATTCCATCGCCAAGGCCCGTTTCATGGGCATGTTTTTCCGTGCCTTCGCGTACTGGACGATCCAACGCAGCGCCAACGAAACCTGTCGGTCCGGGCGCACCTCCACCGGCACCTGATAAGTGGCCCCTCCCACCCGGCGTGATTTCACCTCCAATTCCGGCTTGACGTTGGCCACTGCCTTTTCGAGGACTTCCAAGGGATTCTGTTTGGTCTTCTCGTGCAGCAACTCCATCGCCCCGTACACGATCCTTTCTGCCACGGTCTTCTTACCGCGGCGCATCACCTTGTTAGTCAACTGTGTCACCAAGACGCTGTTGTACAACGCATCCGGTGCAACGGGTCTCTTTATGGCCCTGCGTCTTCTGGCCATGGCGACAACCTGCCTACTCACCCTTGGGCTGTTTTGCCCCGTACTTTGATCGACCTCTGGCGCGGCCCTCTACGCCCAGACAATCCAACGCTCCTCTGACAATATGATAACGTACACCGGGAAGGTCCTTCACGCGTCCTCCGCGAACCAGAACCATGCTGTGCTCCTGCAAGTTGTGTCCTTCACCGGGAATATACGCCGTTACTTCCTCCCCATTGGTCAGCCGCACTCTGGCAACCTTCCGGAGCGCCGAGTTGGGCTTCTTCGGCGTCTGCGTCTTGACTACCAGGCAGACTCCTCTCCTCTGGGGGCAACTCCGCAGCGCCGGTGACTTGCTTCGCCGCGCTACCCGCCGGCGTCCCTTCCTGGCCAGCTGGTTGATTGTCGGCACCCGCTTTCTCCCTACTTCTGAAAAGCCGCCTAGGCTAGCACATCCCCGGCCCTCCGGCAACCATTGGTTATGCTCCGGAGGGAGGCTGCTGTTCTACCCCCTCCACGAAGCGGTCGCCCAGCACGTCCTCGGTCGAAAGTGGCTCCGCCAGCGGCACCAGTTTAATGTTCCTATACATCTTGAACCCGGTACCCGCCGGGATCAAATTGCCCATGATCACGTTCTCTTTGAACCCCCTCAAGTAATCCACCCGTCCCAGGGTGGCCGCCTCAGTCAGCACCCGGGTGGTGTCCTGGAAGGAAGCCGCTGAAATGAAACTTTCCGTGGCCAAGGCGGCCTTTGTTATTCCCAGCAACATGGGGGACGCCTCCGCCGGTCGCTTGCCCTCGACCATGGCCTTCTGATTCACCTCCTGGAATATATGCTTCTCAACCTGCTCACCCCACAGGAACTCCGTATCGCCCGGATCGGTAATCATTACCTTGCGTAGCATCTGCCGCACGATAATCTCAATGTGCTTGTCATTGATTTCCACGCCCTGGAGGCGATAGACCGACTGTACCTCGTTCAGCAGGTAGGCCTGCAGTTCCTGTGGCCCGCACACCTCCAGTATCTCATGTGGGCTGATGGGGCCTTCCGTCAAGGGCTGCCCCTTCCTGACCCGGTCCCCCCGGGCCACGATCACGTGTTTGGCCATCGGTATCAGGTGCTCCTCAGTGTCGCCCGTAACCGGATCTTTCACCAGGATACGCCTCCGACCGCGTGCCGTTCCGGCAAACTCAATGACCCCGTCTATCCGGGCGATCTCCGCCGCATCCTGCGGCCGGCGCGCCTCGAACAGCTCAGTCACCCGCGGTAGGCCGCCGGTAATGTCCTTGGTGCGCACCACCTTGCGCGGCGTCTTGGCGAGCATCGCCCCCGGGCTTACCCTCTCGCCTTGCTTCACAGTCAGGTGCGCTCCCGCAGGTATGGAATGGTAGTTGAGCACATCGCCAGTCTCCGCATCCTTCACCACGATCTGCGGGTGGAGATCCCCTTTGTGCTCGATTACCATCAGTCCTTCGATA
>DTYT01000168.1 GCA_012961745.1 Kiritimatiellia bacterium
AAGATTTGTCGAGAATGGGGAGATAGATTGGAAAGGTCTGGAAAGGACAGTAAGATTAGGAATACATTTTCTGGATAATGTGATAGATGCCAATAAGTATCCATTAGGGAAGATAGAAAAGGCAACTAAAGGTAATAGAAAGATAGGTCTTGGTATAATGGGTTTTGCCGACTTTCTGATAAAGTTGAAAATTCCATACAATTCGGAAAGGGGACTTGAGACTGGAAAAAGGGTGATGAAATTTATTCGAGATAAGTCTAGGGATGCATCTGAAGATTTGGCAAATGAAAGAGGCGTATTTCCAAACTTTGAGAAGAGCATATATCATGGTAGGAGGAGATTGAGAAATGCAACTACAAATACAGTAGCTCCAACGGGAAGTATAAGCATAATTGCAAATTGCTCATCTGGAATAGAGCCATTATTTGCAATTTCCTATATAAGGCGTGTCATAGGAACAGAATTGATTGAAATTAATCCAATATTTGAGAGGATTGCAAGGGATGAAGGATTTTATTCAGAGGAACTCATGAGGAAGATTGCAAGAACGGGC
This sequence comes from Kiritimatiellia bacterium, assembly GCA_012961745.1. Taxonomy (GTDB): domain Bacteria; phylum Verrucomicrobiota; class Kiritimatiellia; order B70-G9; family B70-G9; genus B70-G9. Next base: position 554 of record DTYT01000168.1, read on the forward strand.
TCAATTCAGGAAATTGAGGAAATTCCAAGGAGGATAAGGGAGATATTTGTTACGTCTCATGATATTGACCCAGAATGGCATGTTAGGATGCAGGCAACATTTCAGAGTCCCCCATGCGGGCGAGCTCCCGGGCAAGCCGCTGCTGGTACCCCTTGCGCCCACAGGCCTTGATGACCCGCTCGGCTTCCTTCCCGCTCTTGACCGAACTATAGAGTGCCCGGAAAACCGGCATCACCGCGTTCTTGAACCGCGGCTTCCAGTCCAGCGCTCCCCGCTGGGCGGTGGCGGAGCAATTTGAGAACATCCAGTCCATACCGTTTTCGTCCACCAGACGGATAAGACTCTGGGTCAGCTCCTCCACCGTCTCGTTGAAAGCCTCACTGGGGCTGTGCCCGTGACGCCGCAGAATTTCATACTGAGCCTCCATAATGCCGGCGAGTGCTCCCATGAGCACCCCCCGCTCGCCGGTGAGGTCACTGTACACTTCCTTCTCAAACGTGGTGGGAAACAGATACCCCGAGCCGATTCCAATACCTATGGCCAGACACCGTTCGCGGGCATGGCCGGTCGCATCCTGATACACCGCGAAACTGGCATTGATGCCCGCTCCGGACAGGAAGTTTCGCCGCACTGAAGATCCGGACCCCTTGGGAGCCACCATGATGACATCCACGTCGCCGGGTGGTATTACTCCGGTCCGGTCGCGGAAAACGATGGAAAACCCGTGGGAAAAGTACAGGGCGTCGCCCGGATCCAGATGCCTGCGGATACGCGGCCAAATGGCCATCTGGGCGGCATCCGAAACCAGCATCATTACGACGGTCCCTCTTTCGGCGGCTTCCTCCAGATCGAACAGATCCTTGCCCGGTTTCCATCCGTCCCTGACCGCGCGGTCCCAGTCCCTGCGGAACTGCCTGGCCTGCCCCACGACCACCCGGAATCCGTTGTCCTTGAGATTGAGCGATTGCGCCGGCCCCTGGACCCCATACCCCAAGACCGCAATTACTTCGTCCTTCAAAACACGCCGGGCACGCCGCAGGGGGAACTCCCGGCGCATCACCACTTCTTCTTTCACTCCGCCGAAATCAATGACCGCCATCACTTGCCCTCCTTGTCGTGTCCATTGCTGTACGCGCACTCTCGGGTGTCTTCCGCACGCCCCATGTATGGCACAAGGCGCGTCCCAGTCAACTGTTTATTGCCCGCACTCACTGGATGTGCGGGACCCGGAGTTCCCCGTGGGATCCGGGGTGTCAGGTTCCGGCATGGGGTGTGGAAAGACGGGAACTCAATTCCTTCAGTGTCCTGGCTATCTGCTCATGGGCGCGCATCGTCCGCCAGAGCGCCACCAGGAAAATAATATAACCGACAGCCATACCGCCCATCATTGCGATCCAGAAGAAAAGGAATATCAAGCCGCTGAAGATTGCACCGCCCGCTTCCATGTTTCTCCTCCTTTTTCTTTCCGGGACGGGGGGGTCATGATCCCCGTCCGGTATCCTCCTTCACTCCACGCGTGGTGATCTCTACCGCCACCATGCAGATATCGTCCGCCACCGGCTCGTCTCCCACGAACCGAAGTACGCTGTGGTACGCTTCCTGCAGAATCTGTCCGCCGTCACGGTAGAGCACCGACCGCAACACCGACTCCAGCCGGCCGATACCGTATTCCTCGCCGGCGCCGTTGCGTGCTTCGTAGACGCCGTCGGTAAAGAAAAGGAACAAATCCCCGTCTATGAGGCGGACGTGACCGCCGGTGTACTTCTCGTCGGGAATGAGACCCAGTGCCGCGCCGTGGGGTTCGGGCACTTCCAGCCGGGAAATACGCCCGACGCTTCGGCGGATATGGAACGGCGCCGGATGCCCGGCGGAGGAATATGTTCCCACCCGCGCCGTGGTGTCGGCAACAAAATAGAAAGCCGATGCGAACAACGGCGAAGGTACCGCCTTCAACATGTTGCTGAACTGGCGGTTCAGCTCGGTGAGGAAGTGGCGGGCATTTCTGCCCTGCGAGGAGAGGTCCCCGATCAGCGTACGCAACATCGCGGTTATCAACGCACTTCGAGTACCGTGACCCATTACGTCGGCGACGAAGACCCCCGCCGCATCGGGACCCAGCGCCAGGATGTCGAAGAAGTCGCCCCCCAAAACCAGCGCCGGATGATAGAGATGATGAAACTGCAGCCTCAATCGTCCCTCGACGTGTACGATGGGCACCTGGGGATAGGGACGCTCCACATAGGCCTGCTGGAAGTCCCGTGCCAACTCCAGATCCCGTTGCATCTCGGCCGTGTGGGCGGCGATCTCATCCTCCGCTGCCTGCCTGAGACCGCCGAGCCATCCTTCCAGGGTACGCCGGATCGCCGAAGTCGCGCCTCGACGGCGCAATCCGGACGTGATCACGTCGCTGAGTTCCACGGGCTTGTGCAGAGCCCGGTCCATGATCCAGCGACCGGCCTCCAGCACCTCGGCGTATGGCTCAAGGAAACTCCGGCGCAGCCAGCGGTCGGTCAGCTTCTTCAGTGCCCCCAGAAAAAGCAGACCGCCTACCAGGATGGCGCCCGGCAACGCATAAGCGGCCATTCCTAGCCGGTCCCGCACCACCAAGGACAGGCCCACTTCCGCATGGTCGGCCAGGGCAAGGGTGAGCGGAACCACCACCGCCAGCCGCCCCTGGAAGCGAAGCGTACCTCCCCGCACTTCCAACCCGAAGCGGTCCATGTACCGCGTTACGAAAAGATTATAATCGCTTTCCGATCCGGCCAGGACCACCGGCCCCGGCCCCACCAGTCCCAACGCCCAACCGCGGCTCAGCGCTTCCAGCCTGCTGAGCTCGCCCGACGGGAATAAACGCGAAATCGTGACGTCCCCCCTGACCGTGCCCGCGAATTTACCGTCGGGCGCCAGCAGCGGTACCAAGAGAGAGCGACGTTTCTTGTTACGCAGATCTGCAACCGTCAGTCGCACCTGCGGCCCGGCTTTCACCTTCTCGAACCACGCCTCATCCGCCACATACGGCCGATCGGGGCGGTAAGCCGCCGCTACCACCACCCCGGCGTCATCTATCACCACCAACTGCTCCAGGGAAGGATCCGAGGAGCACAATCGCCGCAACGCCTGGGCACAACTGTTTTCGAGGATCATCTGGACTTCGCGGTCCGACTGTCCCAGCTCCCGCCAGCGCGATTCAATTTCCCGTACGTGCCGCAGCAGATTTGCGCGGTTGCTGTGTGCCCACTCGAGAATACGGCTGGTCTCATCCAGGAGCGCGACCGTATCGAGGCGGCCCAGTTCGCGAAGAAGAGCGCGGTCTATGCGGGATGCCAGACTTTCCGCCCGGCGGCGTAAATCCCGCTCGGGAAGGCGCCGCAGGTACACCGCACTGAGAGCGACAGCCAGACCCAGAACCATCAACGGGGGGAGCAACACCACCAGGTAGGGGAATCTTATGCGTTCGACCCGTGTTCTTTTCATACCGGCTCCGTCGGATGACAGGTTAGCCGAATCACCCACTTGTAGCAAGAGTACCCTCGACAGACATGAGCGCTATTGACCACCTTGCCGCTCTCTGCTAAACAGGCGCCGCCATGGGTCAACAGCTCAGAGTGAGAGTAAAACGCAAGGCGCGCAAGCGGCGGCTGAAAAGACTCAAGCAGCGGGCCCGCAAGCAGAACCGCGCGGCATGATTACGCAAAGTAGCGCAGGCGGCGGGCGCAGCCCTCCACTGTGGTACAGGGTCGACCGGCCAGGCGGACATAGCCAGCTCCTGGTTGCCGGGAACCCGCAGGTTGTGATAGCCTCTTCCTTCCTATGAAAAGGACGGTTTTCTCATACGTGCTCACCCCCCAGCAGCAGGAGAGCCTGGAAAAGATTCTGCGATCAGGCCTCTATCGGCCTCTGGAGGAGAAACATACCCGGATAGCCGCTGCTGGAGACGGGGTGCGGGTGTCACTGTACCGGTCGGGCAAATGCGTGGTTCAAGGCAAGAAAGCCGAGGAATGGGTCCTTTATACGCTTGAACCGCGGGTTCTGAAGAAAGCGGAAATCGGCTACGAGGATGTACTCTATCCGGACAAGTTTGCGCCCCACGCCGGCGTGGATGAGAGCGGCAAGGGCGACTATTTCGGGCCGCTGGTCGTAGCCGCGGTGTACCTTGACCCCTCACAGACGCGGCGACTGTTGGATGAAGGAATCCGAGACAGCAAGAAGGTCTCGAGCGCGCGGGCCATCGCCGACATGGAACGAAAGATCCGCAAGCTCTCCGGCGGGAGGTCCGCCTCGGTCGTAATCGGCCCGGCCAAATACAACGAGCTGTACCGCAAGATGCGCAATGCGAATCGCATCCTCGCTTGGGGACACGCCCGGGCAATCGAGAACCTGCGGGAACGGGTGCCCGAGTGCCAGAAGGTAATAAGTGACAAATTCGCCCGGGATCACGTGGTGCTGTCGGCTCTGATGCGGAAGGGGCGCGCCGTCACCCTGGAGCAGAAACATCGTGCGGAGAGTTATCCCGCGGTGGCCGCCGCTTCCATACTGGCCCGGGCGGCCTTCCTGCGCTACCTCAAGAGTATGGAAAAGAAATATCGAATCGCATTTCCCGCGGGGGCCTCAGCCCAAGTCGTAGAGGCGGCAGCGAAGCTGGTCAAGGAAAGGGGCGCCGCGGTACTTCTCGAGGTGGCCAAGTATCACTTCCGCACTACCCGCCAAGCGCTGCAGCGTGCCGGAATGACTCCGCAGGCTACTGCTTCGGAGCCCGGCAACCCGCCGGCCGATGGTCAGCCCCCGTCCTGATCCGCCAGCGCCCCCCTGCTGCATCCGTTCCAACCCGCGCGCGAATATGGATTTGACACGCTAGAGTGGCTCTGGCAGAGATGACTGCGTTTTCGCGCATCCGAGGCTGGGAGCATTGGCCGGCGAATGGCCGACCGTTCGCAAGTGCCGGGGCTTGGGGATGAAGCTGGTAAGATTCGGTCCGCCGGGACGCGAACGTCCCGGAATATGGGTGGAGGAAGAAGACGGATCAGCGGCCATATTGGACGTCACCGCCGTTGCGTTCGACATTCATGAGTATGACAGCCATTTTTTCACTCACTGGGGGCTGGAACGCCTCCGGGGCATCCGGGATGAGCACCCGGCAGCGCGCATCCCGGCAGATGGAGTGCGTCTCGGTCCGCCAGTACCGCCGCCCACCAATCTGGTGTGTGTCGGACTGAATTATGCCTCTCACGCAGCGGAACTGGGGCTGTCCCTGCCAAAGGAACCGCTTCTCTTCGCCAAGGCCCCCACCGCAGTCATCGGCCCCAGCGATCCCATCCTGCTTCCGCGGGCGGCCCGAGTGGATTTCGAGGTGGAACTTGCCATCGTGCTGTCGCGTCCGTGTCACCGGGTGGCGGCCGAAGACGCACGCAACTATATCGCCGGGTATACCATCCTGAACGACCTCACCGACCGATGGAAGCAGCAGGGGGTCAGCCAGTGGTACCTGGCCAAGAGTCACCCGGGATTCTGTCCACTCGGCCCCTGGTTGGTGACAGCCGACGAACTGGACTTCCCGCCCCGCGTCCGGCTTTCCTCATGGCTCAACGGTGAAACTTTTCAGCACAGCGACACCTCGGACATGATTTTCCCCCCCGCGGAGATCGTTTCTTACGCTTCCTTTCATCTGCGCCTCAACGCCGGCGATATCATCTCCACGGGCACCCCGGCGGGAATCGGATCGCGCCGCAGCCCGGCGGTATTCCTCAACCCAGGTGACCATCTGCGACTGGAAATCGAAGGGCTGGGTGTACAGGAAAACCGCGTGGTCGCAGATTCTTCCGTCCCCGGATAAACCGGTGCCCCGGGGCGGGTGAGCCTTCGGCGGGGCCGTGGACCTGTCGGGATCGAAGCAAGACCCCGGTACCGGGATGCGGACTTTCCGCCGGGTATGAACCGCTGCCCCTGCAAATCACAAACCGCACAAAGGCGGGCCGGTGGCCCGCCTTTCAGAACCGCGGCTTGCGCCCGATGCACAATCAACTCATAACGGCTTCCTTGCAGACTTTGGCTATCCGGAACTTGACCACCGTCTTGGCCGGAATCTGAATGATCTCTCCGGTAGCCGGATTCCGGCCCTGACGGGCCTTGCGATGCACCAGCACCAGCTTGCCGATACCGGGAATACTAAATCCGTTGGGTGCTTCCTGGTAGGCCAGCCTGGCCAGCTCCTCGAAAAAGGTGCGCACCTGTTTCTTACTCAATCCGGTCCGCTCCGCCAGCGCCGCCATGATCTGCGATTTCGTCATTGCCATAGGTCGCCCTCCTTTTCACCGGAAGCTTGCACACCCGCGCACGCCGAATTCCTGTGCGTCATTACGATTCTTAATCCCAGGGGGAATTTTACAAGGTTTTTTTCGCTATTTCTGGACATGATGGATCGCATCCCTTTTCACCAGCATCTCGCGGGCGAGCCTTTCCGCCGCCACGGCATCTTCACCGGCCAGTTCGATAAGGGCCAGCGAGAACTCAATGGCAGTGCCGGGTCCCTGACTGGTAACGATCTTGCCGTCGACCACAACCCGCATGTCCACCCAGCAAGCCCGCGTGATCCGCTCCCTGACAGCCGGATGACTGGTGACCGTACGTCCGTCGAGTATTCCCGCCGCCTGCAGCACCAGCGGCCCGGCGCAAATTGCGGCAATGTACCGACCCCCTTGATTGAATTCGCCTAGGACCGCCAGAAGCTCGTTCCGCCGGCACAGGTTCTCGGTGCCGGCGGCGCCGCCGGGCACTGCAATCAGGTCCACCTGCTCAAAGTCCAACTCGCTCCATAGACAGTCCGGCAGCAGTCGCGTGCGGCGCGAAGCGGTTACCGGACCGCCCTGGAATCCAGCAGCCACCACCTCCCATTCCACGCGCCGCAAGGTGTCCAGGATGCAAGTGGTCTCGATCTCCTCACATCCCTCATCCACCGGGACAACGGCCCTGATCCGCTTCATGCTGCACCTCCTTTGTGTCCGTGAGCCGGCGTATAGCTCCGAAATTCAACCTCCGACTAGATCCGCGAGCCGAGCCACGAGCCGCTGGCGGGCCTCCCGGCTGAGAGGGATCTCAGCGACCCGGTCGAAGATCTGGCCCAAACGGTCGAGGTTACAGATAATCACTCCCTGCGTTCCGGTCATTCCTTCGCGGAAGACGTTGGTAGCGAAACAGAGTACCGGGTAGATGACCGTTGTAGAAGAGGTTTCCGCCAGGACAGCCTGGACGCGGGATACAAGAGTTTTTACTCTGGCCACCGGATCGAACGGCGGGCGCTGGCCGTTCACGCGCACGGCCCCGTTCTCCAGTTCCACTTCTCCCTGCCAGTTCATCGTTTCGATCACGAAGACGCCTTCCGGGCCGACTACGATATGGTCGATGTCTCCGGCCCTCCTCCGGATTCCCGGGATACTCACCGCATTGAAAACCGTGTATTCTGCCGGCAATGATGCCAGGCTTGCCGCCACCGTTTCCTCGCCACGCGCTCCCGCAACGAAGCTCTGAATCTGTCTCTCCACGCCGATAAGTAATGCGGCGGCCAATGGTATCGTCAACAACAACAGAAGACTCCAGATGTGCCGGGGGACTCCCGGAATCGCAAGGCGGTTGCCCAGCAGGTACCCGACCGACAACAGTAGTAGCCCCAGGGGCCACATCGCGCGCGCCATTCCCGCCATGCGCGCGGTAACCCCCGGAATACCGTACACGCGGGCGCGGCCGGCACCCTCCCGGGAGGCTGACTTTGCCGCGGTCATATCGCTTTCGAGTGTACCTATCGAACGCCTCCCTAGCCTCCGAGCCTAACCCGAATTGTTCGCGGATGCGAATAATTCATTCCCCCGCGCCCGCTATCGCTGCGCTGGGGGCCGGGACCAGACAGGGCAAGCTGCGGCGGCGTGCCGCCCAAGCGGCTCGCCTGCCGTCTCTGGCGGAACATGTTGTGCCAGGATGGTCCATTCCTCAACCTGTCAATTCAAGCCGATGGGTAGATCAAACCGGCTGATACTCGCCGGACCTCGACTTTTTTGCCTTTGGGCTTGCCAGGGGCATCCCTCCACACAAAATCTCATTGATCCTGAGCCGTCCCCTGTCGCTTTCCAAGCAGGGGTCAGATCAGGATGTGGTTGGGGGCAACACCGTAAGTCAGGAGGACAAGAATGGCACCGACAGCAAAGAAGAAGACTGCGGGCAGCGGGAGAAGTACGCCGCGGAAGAGCACCCGGAAAGCGGCCCGCCGCACCGGAACCGCCGCCAAGACCCGCCGGACGAAGAAAACCATAACCAGTGCGGAACGTTACAAGATGATAGAAACCGCTGCTTACCTGCGGGCGGAAAAGAACGATTTCGGCGGCGATCCGGTGCACTACTGGCTTGAAGCGGAGAAGGAGGTGGACGCTCAGCTGGCCGCGTCGGGGGTCAAGGTCAAGAGCTGAAAAGCGGAGCAGTCCGCTATTCCCGGGAGACCGCCGCAGTTTGTGACTTTACTTGCGGCGGTTTCCTCTTATTCTGCTTAGGTGAGAGTCCGGTCCGGCCGGTGCCGGTACCGAGAGCAAAAGTAGCGGGCTTGAAACGGAGGTATCGAACATGAACGAAGAAATCGCTGCACAACCATCGCAGGACCAGCCGACCGGGGAATCCGGTCAGCCGTCCGCGGCGGAAGCGGCCGCGGTGCAACCGATGGAGCAAAAGGAAATCGAGGAGGGCAAGCCGTTTGCGATACTTTCCTACGCGTTGAATTTCGTCGGCCTGCCGTTTTTCCTGGTGCCACTCATAATGCGCAACAATGAATTCTCGCTTTATCACGCCAAGCAAAACCTCGTTCTCTGGCTGGTAGGGATCGTGGGGGGCGTGATCAGCGGGGTATTGATACTCCTTTGCGTGGGGGTGCTCCTTTTCCCTCTCCTCACCATTTTCCTTCTCGTACTCAACGTCGTCGGGCTCATCAACGCCATCAAGGGCGAGGCCAAGCCGCTGCCGGTAATCGGGAAGTGGGGTGAGGACTGGTTCAAAGGGCTGCGCAAGAGCTGAAGATAAGGTCACAACGCCGGAGAAGCAGGGGTAAGTTCCCCTAGTTCCTTATCTCGTCTGCCGCTCGACTCGGCTGCGGTCCTACCACCGGGAAGACGGGCGGGGCCTGATGAGACTGTACCTGCACAGGAAGCAACCCGGCCAGTACGACCATGAACTCCTTTGGGGATGCATCGCCCTCCCCGCGGCCCTGGCACTCGGGGTCACCATAGCCCTTTTGGGGTCCGACAATCTTTCTTGCAGGTACCGTCAGCTTACCGGCTATCGTTGTCCCGGCTGTGGCTTCACTCACGCATTGTTGCATTTGATCCGCGGCGAACCGGCGGCCGCGTTCCGGTCGAATGCCGCCGCCGTTTTGCTTATCTGGGCGACGCTGGGTTACATCGCCTACGCGGTGGCGACGGTCGTGTTCCGCTTGCCTCGAATACGTCTCCAACTTTCGCCCCGCCAGCGCCTTTACGTTGCAGCCTGTATCCTTGTCGGCTTGCTGGCTTTTTGGGCGTACCGGATCCATCATGCCAAGCGGCTGGCTTCCGTCGCACTCGTTCCCAACGGTATTCTGCCCGTCTATGCGAGGAGGGATGAATCCTCCCCCCCCCGGTCCAACCTATGCCCCTTCACGCTCGGGGCCCGTCATCTCCAGACGCCCATCGCGCGTTTGCTCCAGACCCACCACGCTGTGTTTCCGGGCCGCAAATCCGACTCCGGATCAGTAGCTTGCGCCCATCTTTCCACCTGTTCCTCCGACCGGGTGGTCAGCAGATCGCATTGGAAAGATCCTCTTCGGGATCCATTTATCGGCAGTGTGAATCCGAGGAGTCTGAATCATGGGCGACTATGCTTCGCCACCGGAAGGTCGAACCACTCACCGCTGGTGCAGTTGCATTTTCCCCATGCCGGGGTTCCGCTTGACTCGGCCCCAAGTGGAACCTCCTTGCCCGCCGGAGGGTGACTGCCACTCCGGCAGCAGACTGACGACTTGTCCCGCCTCCTCGCCTGGGGGGCGGAGAAGGAAATACGCTGGAGCACCGATGCCAGCTCCTGCCTCCCCCTCCCCAGCATGCGACCGCGTCTCGGGTTCTTGGGATCCCTCCCTGCGCCGATCCGCTAGGTTAGAGGACGTGATTGACTCGATCGCCGCCAGGAGACGGCATATCCCCGCGCCGTTCCGGGACCTCACGCGCCCCCTCCGCCTTCCCGGTTCAGCCCGGGGCACCCGCCGGCAAGTAGGCTTCTTGCACATACTCCGCAAGCATGCGGGTGGCGCTGAAGTGGGGCGCAACCGAAATCATGCTCTCCTTCATCAGGCCCACCCAGCGACGCGGCACGCCGTCCTCCCGTTCCGAATAGTAGGCCGGAAGTATCTCCTTCTCCAGCACTTCATAAAGCGACGAGGCATCCGCGTAATCCTGCATTTCGTCGTTGTCGAACTGCCCTCCGTCACCGATGACCCATCCGTTCTGCCCGTTGTACGCCTCGGGCCACCAGCCGTCCGCAATGCTCACATTCACCGCACCGTTCAGGGCGGCCTTCATGCCGCTGGTGCCGCTGGCCTCCCGCGGCTTGCGGGGGGTATTCAGCCAGACATCCACACCCTGAACCAGGTGTCGGGCCACGCGGATATCGTAATTCTCGATGAAGAACACGCGGCCTTTAAGCTCCGAGTAGAAGGCCAGATTCACGATCTGCCGGATGAGTTCCTGCCCGGCCTCATCCGCCGGATGGGCTTTCCCGGAAAAAAGGATCTGCACCGGGTACTCCGGGTTGGTTATGATGGCCTTGAGCCGGTTGTAGTCCTGGAAAAGCAGATAAGCACGCTTGTATGTGGCGAACCGGCGCGCGAACCCGATGGTGAATACGTGCGGGTCCAGGGCTCGGTCGATCTGGCGCAAATCCTCCGGACTCTTGCCGTGCCGCGACAGCTGCTTGAGAAGCCGGTGTCGCACGAACCGGATGAGTCGGTCCTTCTGATTTTGGTGGGCTTCCCATACTTCCCGGTCCGGGATCCCACGCAACTTTTCCCAGAATTCCGGCCGGTCCTGCTGCACCACCCAGTCCTTACCCAGCTTCTCTTCTATCATCGTCCGGACATCATGCCCCAGCCAGGTCGCCACGTGTACCCCATTGGTCACGTGAGCGATGGTTCGGGGACCGCCCGCCCCGGATGACTCGCTGCGCCGCTCGGCGTCCGAAAGGATGTGCCCCCACATCTGGCGGGCCACCTCGCCATGGATACGACTTACCCCGTTGGCATAGCGGCTCAAGCGCAGTGCCAGAGCGGTAAGGTTGAACGGCTGCGCCCCTCCCTCGGGATATGATCGGGCCATATCCATCAGGGCGCCGCATTCCATGCTGTGCTTGTCGCAGAAAGGCTGCAGATACCGGTACACAAGCCCCGTATCGAAGGCCTCGTTGCCTGCCGGTACGGGTGTGTGGGTGGTAAACACCGTGCTGCTCCGCACGCTACGTACGGCTTCCGACCAGCCTTTTCCCTCCCGGCGTTCCTCCGCCAGGCGCTCCAGCAGAAGGAAAGCGGCGTGTCCTTCGTTGATATGCCACACCGCCGGGTGGATCCCCATCGCCCGCAAAGCCCGCACACCGCCGATGCCCAGCAGCCATTCCTGGCAGAGGCGCATCTCGCGGCCGCGAACATAGAGCTGGGCCGTAATCGGACGGTCAGCCGGATCGTTCTCTTCAATATCACTGTCCAGCAGATAAAGATCCACTCTGCCGACCTTCATGTGCCACACGCGTACGAAGACGCTTCTTCCGGGAAAATCCACCTCCACCAGGAGGGGCCTGCCGGTGGTGGCATAGACCGGGCTGATGGGCAGACGCAGAAAATCTATCTCGCTGAAAATGTGGTGTTGCCGGCCGTCCGGATCCACCGCCTGTTGGAAATAACCGTGGCGGTAGAGCAGTCCCACGCCCACGAATGGCAGCCCCAGATCACTGGCGGCCTTGGCGTGGTCCCCGGAAAGCACCCCCAGTCCCCCGCAATAGATTCCGATCGACTCATGCAATCCGTACTCAGGGGTGAAATAGGCAACCGGTCCTCCCTTGTAGTCGGGGAAGCGGCGCTCGAACCAGGTAGGGTTATCCGGCTGCATGTAGGAATCGAATTCGCGCATCACGCGGCGGTAATCCGAAATGAACTGTCCCCCGTCCTCGATCACCGCCCGCCAGGCGTGCGGCTGGATATTGATCAGCAGTTGCACCGGATTGCGATACCGGGCCCACAACTGCTTGTCTATGCTGGCGAACAGGCGGCGGGCACGCGGGGTCCAGGTCCACCACAAGTTGTAGGCCAACTCGATAAGTCGGGAAACCTCGCTAGGCACGTGGATGTCAGCGGTGGGCATGACTATCTTCTCCTCTCATCTGTCAGCCATCCGTACTTGTGTCCTCCATTCTCCGAGTCGGGAAAACCACGTACCGGCGGCGACGCAATGATCCCGCGCTCTCTCCGCCGACGCACATCCAGGGAAAAAACGGCCCTCATTCTACACGCCGGCCCCTTTGTAGTACAACACTTTACCGGCCGATTTTTCGCCTTTCGATCACCGTGGACCACGCCCATAATTCTGGTTGACGCATGCCCGGAGAATATCCTACCAATTTGCCCTTTGCTTGGATACAAGGGTTGCGGGAGGTACACCGATGAAAATCACAATGGTGGGAACCGGATATGTGGGCTTGGTCACCGGCACCTGCTTTGCGGAGATCGGGCACCAGGTCCTTTGCGTTGACAACGACGCCCGCAAGATCGACATCCTCCGGAAACGCCGCATACCGATCTACGAAGAAGACCTTGAAGATCTGGTGATCCGCAACATTGACGCGGAACGTCTGCACTTCACCACCTCCATCAGAGAAGGCACCGAGTTCGCCGAGGTGATATTCATCGCCGTCGGGACGCCTCCCGCTTACCACGGTGAACCCAACCTGTCCTACGTAGAACAGGTGGGCCGGCAGGTGGCGGCTCACATGACTGATTACCGCTTGCTGGTGGAAAAGAGCACCGTCCCGGTAAACACCGGAATCCAGCTCAAGCGGACCATTTCCAAGTACCTGCGCGAGAAAGTGGATTTTGATGTGGCCTCCAATCCCGAGTTCCTGCGGGAAGGCTCGGCGGTTCATGATGCTTTCAATCCGGACCGGATCGTGATCGGCGTGGAAAGTGAGCGGGCAACCCGGCTTCTGCGGGAAATCTACGAGCCGATAATCGCTCGGTCGGGGTGCGAGTTCCTGGTCATGAACATCCCCAGCGCGGAACTGACCAAGCATGCCTCCAACTCCTTTCTGGCCACCAAGATCTCCTTCATCAACGCGGTCAGCCGGGTGTGCGAGCTGGCAGGCGCGGATATCGAACAGGTGGCCCACGGGATGGGACTGGATCCCCGGATTGGATCGAGCTTCCTGCGCGCCGGTGTCGGATACGGCGGCTCGTGCTTCCC
>DTYT01000169.1 GCA_012961745.1 Kiritimatiellia bacterium
GAAGATAAACAAGGGGACCTTGGAGGCCCGGCTCAAGCGGGTAGTGAAAACCGTTTACACCATCCGCAACCGCCGTGGTGAGCGGAGCCGCGGCTACCTGGTGGAGCATCCGATCCGCCGCGGCTGGACCTTGACGGCTCCTACCGGCCCGGTGCAGCGGACCGCGGATTTCTACCGCTTCCGGAGGAGCGTCCCCCCCAAGTCGTCGGAAACCCTGCAGGTAGTTGAAGAAAGGGTTGTTCATCAGTCGTACGCTCTGTCTTCGCTGGATTCGGACCGGATCCTGTATTACGTCTCCGGCCTTGAGATCAGCGCAGCGGTGCGGGAAGCCTTGCAGCGGATAGTGGACATGCGGCGGGAGATCGAAGACCTCAAGCGCCGCATGGCGGATCTGGAGAAGGAGGAAAGGCAGATACGCAGTGACCAGGCGCGCATCCGCGAGAACATGCGCGTCCTTGCGCGCAGCGACCGGCTGTTCATGCGGTACGTGAAGAAATTGGACGCTCAAGAAGACCGCAGGGAACGGATCGACTCGCAGTTGGTGGAACTGCGGGAGCGGCTGCGGCGGAGGAAGGCCGAAATGGATGACTACCTGTCAAACCTCACCATCGAATAGGTGACGGTCCTGTCTCCGTATGCTGGCCAGTGATGTTCAGGACGCCCAGGAGCACGGACTGCACCGCGGTGCTGGCGCTCGGGCTGGTGGCCGGCTTCTTCACGGGGATACTTTTCCAGGGAAGTCGTGGCATCTATGACACCACCGAGGGCCGGTACTGCCTGGTCGCACGTGAAATGGGGGAAAGCGGTAAGTGGCTGGAACCCACGTTGCTCGGATTGCCGCACTGGAGCAAGCCCCCACTGACTTACTGGACCATCGCGGCCTCGCTCCGCCTGTTTGGGCGCAATGCCTGGGCGGCCCGGTTTCCGAACGTCATCTTTCTGGCGGTGTCCGCCGCGGCGGCGGGCGCGATCGCCCTGCGCTTGTGGGGCAGAGCGGAGGGCATTTGGTCCGCGCTAGTCTATGCCGGCAGCGTCTATCCGGTGGCGGTCGCCAATACGGTCAATACGGACACTCTGCTGACCATGTGGGAACTGCTTGCGCTGTGGGGCCTGGCCGCGTTTCTGGGTGGCTGCCGGAAATGCCGCTATGGCTTCTGGGCGGCTTTGGGAATGGGATTCTTTACCAAGGGTCCCCCGGCTCTGGTGCCCCTTCTGGCGGCGGGCACCTTTCTGATTGCACGGAAGCGGCTAGGCACCCTGCGGGATCTGGCGCCCGCGGGCGCAGTGGCGCTGTTCGTGGTCGTCGGCCTGTGGTGGTACGCATGGGCCATCGGACGCCATCCGGGACTTCTGGAATATTTCGTCAAGCATGAGATTCTGGGTAGGGTGGCGGGAAACGAGTTCCACCGCAATCCGGAGTGGTATGGCCCGCTGGTCGTATACGGCCCGTGCCTCCTGTTGGGCGCCGGATTCTGGGGCGGCTGGCTGGTTCCGGCGGCCGGGTGGCGGGGATGGCGGCGTCTGCGAAGATGGGGAGACATAGTACCGCGCAGCGATGCGGCGCTTTTCCTTCTGAGCTGGTTTCTGCCGGGACTGCTGTTGTTTTCGCTGAGTTCTTCGCGGATGCACAACTATGTCCTGCCGCTTTTCGGGGCGGTGGTCCTGGTCATCGCGCGCACCGTGTCACTGCGATGGTCGGCCGGAGATCGTCGGCTGAGGCGCCGTATTCTTCTCACCGGGCTGGCTTCGGCACTGCTGGCGGTAGCGGCGAAGACCGCACCGCTGCTTACCGAACCGCACCGTGACATGGGCAGGTTGTACGCCATGGTGAGTCCCATGGAAAGGCGGGCGGACGCCATCGTGCTGTACCGTGAAAGGCTCTGCTACGGTTTGGGCTTCTATGCCCGGAAGCCCGTTTTCCGCTGTCATTACCTGCCGGAGGACCACGCGCCGGTTCGTGACTGCGACTGCCTGCTGGACGAGCTGCGGGTCAGCCCCCATGTTCGCCGCCTGGTGTTCGTTTCCACTCTCGACCAGTGCGGCGAGCTCCAAGGTTTCCTGGCCGTGCGGGGAATCCGCATCCGGCACGATGACCGCACACTGCGCTGGTACGCTGCAGCGGGGGAGCTGTGATTGACAGAGCCCGCACTGCGGGCGGTGTGCCTGCGCCTTCCAGGCGCCGTCGGATCCGGGCTAATACCGCGCTGGATCGGCGTTTTCGCGGCCCAGGGTCCATCCCGGGGAAGTTTTTCCGGGGGCGGTGGCGATTCATTGACAAGCTCGGACGGGTGCCCGTAGAGTCCCCTACATGCGTACGGGTCGCCGAGTGGGACTGATTTTGATCCTGCTACTGGGGGGAGCGGGGGGATGCTCCCGCGGGCCGAAAGTGGTCACCTGGCGGGAGCTGGTCGGGCGGCTGGCGGATAGGGGGTATATCTGCCGAATCGACCAGCCTGCGGCGCAGTTGCTCAGTTCGTACGATCCGTCCGGGGGTAACGAGGATTTCAACCATTTCGTACGGATTGAGGGTGCCGGCGGCGTGCTCGGCGGTGCGGTCCGGCCGTCGCCGGGCTGGGTGGTTCTCGCGGATCTCAGGGGTCCGGGCTACCTGCAGCGTTTCTGGTTCACCGGCGCGAAGTCCGGTGACTACGGGCTGCGTTTTTTCCTGGATGGGGAACGCACTCCGCGGTTGGAAACCACTTTGAAGGAATGGTGCGGTGGGTTGGAATACACCCGACCGCCGATCGGGGCATACGAGAACTATTGCTGGTATTCGTGGATGCCAGTGCCGTTCCGGAAGAGACTGGTGGTAATGGTCCATGCTTCCCGCTTGGCGGAGGGCCGTCCGGATAAGCTTTTCTACCAGATAAACTATGCCCGGGTGCCGCGCGGGCACACCGTCGAAAGCTTTACACCCAGGCTGCCGCCGCAGGTGCGCCGCGCGGTGGACGAAGTGCGTCGCCGCTGGGCGGAGCCGGTTGCGCGTCGGATGCAGGAGACGGGGGCAGAGACAAAGGAAGCGGTCATAAGCGTGGGCCCCGGCCGGGAGGTAAGCGTCCTGGAGCTCGACGGTCCGGCGATCATCCGCTGGCTTGCAGTCGTGCCACGCTTGGAAGCTGAAGAAGGCATCCGACCGCCGGCCCGCGCCTTGCGCGGCTTGGTCCTGAGGATCCGTTGGGACGGTAGCGAAGCCCCGAGCGTGGAGGCCCCGCTGGGGGATTTCTTCGGGATACTCTGGAGGCCGGTCCGATATCAGTCCTTTTACTGGGGGATGACCAATGGCATGCTGGTTTCATTGCTTCCCATGCCTTTCCGAGAACTGGCCCGGATCAGTATCGAGAACCGGCTGAAGGAACCGGCCACGATACACGTCAAATGCGCTGTCAGGCCTGTGGAGGACTGGGATCCCGGACGCGGCTACCTGCATGCCGCGTGGCGGAAAAGTGGCCCGGGCGAGGTGGGTCTGCCGCACCTAGTGATCGAAGCCGCCGGTCGAGGGCGCCTGGCGGCACTGGTCCTGGGAACCGCCAGCCGGGACCGCAGCTGGTGGATGCTGGAGGGAGACGAGCTGATTCAGCGTGACACCGAATCGGAGCCCGGCTGGAAAGGAACCGGATTGGAGGACTATTTCAACGGCGGGTGGTACTATCAAAACGCGTTGGCTCGGCCGCTGCAGGGAATCGTCTTTAAAGCCCCTTTCCGTACCGCGCAGTACCGGATTCACCAGGCGGACGCGGTGACGTTCCAGAAAAGGATCCGGATGGTGTTCGAGCGCGGCCCGGACAATGCTTCGCGTGGTTGGTTCGAGAGCATGTGCTTCTACTATCTGGACTCTCCCCGCGAATCGGGCGGAAGGATCTGTGACGGAGGGGAATGTGCAACTCCCGACGACGGGCTGTGGAATGCCACGTTGATGTCCGAGCTGCTCAACTACGAACGTCTCGGCGATTTCGGGGCGGCGGTTCAACGCATTGAGGATCTGCTGGCGGCGGTGCCCGATTTTCCTTTCGCGGATGTTCTGCGCGCCCGGGCTGCAGCGTACCGCGAGCTGATGGGGCGCGCCGAGTGTGTTCCGGTGCTGCAGAAGATATTGCGCGCAACCTCCAGCGGGCTGGCCCGGTCGCAGATCAAGGATTTCCTCTGGCTGCGGTCGTCGCTTTCCAACGCGTTGCTGGGAGTGTACTGCAATACGCGTGTGCGCGTGTTTCTCGACGGGAAAATGCTGGCCGAGGAAGAAGACGCCCGACGGATGCACTTTATCCGGGTCACACTGACACCCGGCGAGCACGTGGTCGCGGTACAGGCTGCACGGCACCCGTATCCTGACTGGGTGCAGGTGTGCCTGCGCACTGTGGAAGGGGACGTGGGAACCGGCCCGTCATGGAGATACCGCTTCCAGCCCGAAGGTGACTGGGCGGATCCGGATTTTGACGACTCGCAATGGGAGGCGGTCGGGGGGACCGGTGTCAAAGGGCCTCCGGAAGCGCCGTATCTGTGGCTGGAGCCCAATATCTTTGTCGGTATGCAATCCGGTTGCGTGGGACTGCGCCCCCCGGTGGACTGGCCGCCCGGGGCAGCGTACGTGGTTTACCGGCATCGGTTTCTCCTGACGGGCGGCGGCCCGGGCGACGATTGACGAGGCTGCGTGCGGATGGTAATGGAACAAGGGCGGCGATGAGAATGGGGCGGATAGTCCTGGTAGCGATGGGCGTAATTGCGGTGGCCGGATGCGGCCCGCAGGCGGCCCGCCTGGATGCGGCGGATGAGAACAATCCCCTGCTGCGAAGGGCGCGGGCGCGCCGCCGCATGCAGGATTTCGACGGGGCGATTGCGCTGTACAACCGCGCTCTGGAGCGTTATCCGCGGTTGGCTCGCGCACACCTGGAAGTCGGTTCGTTGTACGCGACCGAGAAGAAAGATTACGTGCGTGCCGTCTACCATCTACAGCGTTATCTCGAATTGCGTCCGGACACCCAGAAGCGAAAGCTCATCCAGGATTGGATCCGGCGCGCCGAGCTTGCCTTGGCCGCGGAGATCAAGACGCGATCGTCCGGTGTGCCGGTGGAACTGTCGCGCCTGCGGGAAGAGAACCGGCGCTTGACACAACGGGTGAAGGCCCTTAGCGCGCGGATTGAGCAGCTGAGGCGGGGTGCGGCGGTGGAGAGTTCTTCCGGAGAACGGGAAGCGGTGGCGTCCGAGGTGAAAGAGCTTCCGCCGCCCCGGCCCACCCCTGCCTATCCGGAGGTGAAAGTCTACCGGGTCCAGCGAGGCGACACCCTCAGCAGCATTGCTGCCCGTTTCTACGGCGATCGTTCCAAATGGCGCCGGATCTATGAGGCCAATCGTAACGTTCTGGACAGTCCGGAAAGTCTGCGGGTGGGGCAGCGACTGGTCGTTCCGGTCGAATGAAGCTGACGGCCGCCGCGGCATGGATTACACTGTCCGCCGAAGAGGAGGTTGATGGGAAGATGATCGGGAGGGATTTTTTCGACGATGATCTTGCCGACCAGCCGGCGGCGGATACGCGTGCCGGAGATCTCGCCGGCCCGGAGGGCGGATCAGGGGAGATTGAGAGCGCGCAGATCGGTAGACTTGTCGCCCGCCGGCAGCGGATGAACGAAGGAGTGGCCCGGGCCGCCGAAGAGCTGGAGCGCTTGCGGCTGCGACAGGAAGAACTGGAGAGGGAACGCAGGCAGATTCTGGAGATCCAGCGCAAGCAGGAATCCTACGTCAGCGGCAGGAACGAGCTGCTGGGGAAGTTGACTCAAAGCATTGTGTCCCTTGAGCGGGAGGAGGTCCGGGCTTCGCAGCTGGCCGAGCTTCTCGGCGACACGCGGAGGCGTTTCAAGGAGCTGCTGGAGGAACTTGGCAAGATTGACGAGGAATCCTGGGAAGAGGACTCGATCCGAGAAGAACTGGACACCGCCCTGGCGATCATTGAAGACGTGCGGATGGAATACAACCGTTCCATCTCCCGGATTGAGGCGGCCCGCGGAGAGAGCGGAATGTCTTCGGGGCCGTCCCCGGCCGAGCCCGTGCTGCAGGCAGCCGTCTCGGGGGGCCTTGAGCCCTTGTCTTTCGGCAGGGTGGTGAAGCTGGGTTTTGCATTTTGCCTTCCTGTGCTGGGGGGTATCTTCCTCCTGGGGCTGGTTTTCATTATATTGCGGTACTTTGGTATGGTCTAGGACGCGGCAGGGGGACGCCCCGGGGTGATGATTCGCATACCAGGCCGCAGCGGCTCGCGTTTGGCCCGAAGGCTGCAGCGTATCGAGGCTGAACGCGCCGAGCTCCAAAGGCGCGAGAGGGAGATCCGGCGGGTGCTGGTAGCCGCGGGACACGGCATCCCGACCGCGCCGGGGACCTCCGCCAGTGCCGGTGTTCCCGGAAGCGAGCCGGAGACCGCTGGTAGTTCCGCCGGCGGTGGGGATGAAGATCTGTTCCGCTGGAGGGAGCGCCGACGCTCTTCCTCAGGAACGAGTGGAGCGGAAGGCAACGCCCGGGTGGAGCGCGGTTCGGAGGGGGAGCGGTTCCGGTTTGACAGCAGGTTCGCTTCCTATTTCGCCAGCGGCAGTTTTGCGCCGCGGCCCTTGAGCGAGGAAGAGATCGCCGCCCGCCGGAACCGCATCATCATTACGCTGATAATCCTGGGGGTGGCGGTATTCATCGTGTGGCGCCTGGCGTTTTCGTAATGCACCGCGGCGGCCGACAACCTTCGCGGGCCGATATGGTCACCTCGTGGGGTAGGATTGAACTGGAGTGCTCGCCGCGAGGGTTGACGCGCTGCCGTCTGCCGTACTGCTTACGACCGCCGAGCCGCTCCCTGGTCATAGCAACTTTCTCGGTATCGGCGAAGGGCCCAGAGGCCGGCCTCCTCCGGGCAGGTATCGACTATCTTGCTGAAGTGTTCCGGGGAAAGGAAGCGGATCTTCCGAATTTGGATCTCCAGGGAGGAACAGAGTTCCAGCAGCGCGTATGGCGGGAGCTGATGCGGTTACCCCGCGGGTCGGTGTTCACCTATCGCGAGTTGGCGGAGAGGATCGGCCTGCCCAGCGCCGCTCGGGCCGTGGGCGCCGCCTGCCGGGCCAATCCGATCCCCATATTCATCCCGTGTCATCGGGTGATCCTGCGGTGCGGCGGCCTTGGCGGATACCGTTCCGGGCGGGGCTGGAAAGAGTTTCTCTTGAAGATGGAGGAATTCTCCGGTTTATCTCGCCGCCGGGACTAACTAGTATCGGACAAAAAGCAGGGCTCCTCACGGGGCCTTTTCCGAGCTGCCGACGACGGCCGATGCAAGGGCTTCTCTTACTTTCTGGCGGGCCTGTTCGAGACGCTGTGCGAATGTTCCTTGGTGGGGAGCGGCGGCCGTCGCGGCCTGGCGGGACTGCTCCTTCCAGAGGAGCCGGGCGAGCCGCGTAAAGCCCCGGGCGCGGTCGGGAAAATCAAGAGCCTCCCAGAAGGCCGCCTGATATAGCACGGCATCCAGGATGCCTTGCAGCTGGCCCGGGGGCGAGGTACGCAGAGTTTCTTCCACCAGGAATTGGTCCAGGTCCCCGGGAACCTCTTCGGCGTAATGGGACGACCGCAGCATGGCGAACGCGCGCTGGGCTTCCTCAGGACCCGAATAGACGTAGAAGTACAAGGTGGCCATGCGCAAGAAATAATAGCGTGCCTCCAGCGCCGGCGCCGGGTCCTCAAGCCGTTCAGCCGCGTACCGGTAGGCCCGGAGTACGTGCTCGAACGCGTCGAGTTTCGGCAGCAGGATGAAAATGTCGCGCTCACGATCATGGTAGAGCTTTCCCTGGCGGAACGCCGCGGCAGCCGACTGGTAGACCATACGCTCGCAGGCCAGCTTTTCGAAATCCTCCGCTTGAGCTGCGCCGCGGTAGCCCCAATAGGCGGAATGCGCGTACGGCAGACGCCAGTCCAGCGGCCCGCAAATTCTTTCCACCTGCCGCATGATGCCGGGCCGGAGCTTGTAGTGCTGCTGCAGGACGTTGCGCCGGATGAAATCAAGAAGGGTAGCCGATGCCGGGTCATTTTGCAGCAGGCGGTCCACTGCGGGGGGGCGGCTTCGCGGTTTGAGGAGGGCGGCGTCGAAGGGATC
>DTYT01000170.1 GCA_012961745.1 Kiritimatiellia bacterium
ACCCATTTCTCGCGGACCTGCCCGCGACCGGTGTCCGTGACCCGGTCCGCAGTCCAGCACATGGTCCGAAATGCGCGGAAACGGGCCTCGATCTCCCGGCACAGAGCCACCGCCTGCCCGACCATGCCCGTGTCCGCCGACACGCTGACCGCGCCCCACAAGACGGGAAAAAGGGGCAGCAGCATGGCGCTCACGTGCACCTCGCGATCCTCATGGTGACGGTCACTGTTCCAGGCGGCCCGACAGTTCGGCGGCCACGACTTCGGCAATCTGCCGGCTGATGCGGTCGGCCAATTCCTCGTCGTCGGCCTCCACCATGACACGGCATAATGGTTGGGTGCCCGAGTAGCGCACCAGGATCCGCCCCCTACCGGAGAGCTCCGTTTCCGCATCCCTTATCTCGCGCTGGAGCCGGCGAATCCCTTCCAGAGGCACCCTGCGGGCCACCTCCACGTTGACCAGCTTCTGGGGCACCTTCTCAACCAGTCTGCCCAGTTGGGAAAGTGGTTGTCCGCTGGCCTGCATGGCGGCCAGGACCTGTAATGCGGAGACGATCCCGTCTCCGGTGGTATGATGGTCGTGGAAAATTATGTGTCCCGAGGACTCCCCTCCTATCAGCGCGCCGGTCTCCCTCATCTTCTCGATAACGTAGCGATCTCCGACTGTGACTACGTCGTAAGCGATGTTCATCCGCTCCAACGCCCGCAAAAGCCCGTAGTTGGCCATGGCAGTCGTGACAATCCGGGGCGGCTCAAGCCAACCTCTCTGTTGATAGTAGCGCGCACACAGGGCGATGATGTGGTCTCCGTCCAGTACGCCGCCCTTCTCGTCCACCGCGATAACGCGGTCGCCGTCGCCGTCCAGAGCGAAGCCGGCGTCGGCCCCCTCCTCAAGAACCTTGGCCCGGAGATCCTCGGGATACTGGGAACCGCAGTGCGCGTTGATATTCAGGCCGTCCGGGTCGGTATGAATAGTCACCACCTCCGCGCCCAGTTCATAGAAGATCAGCGGCGCAACCCGATAGCCAGCCCCGTTAGCGCAATCGATCACGATCTTTGTCCCCTCCAGCGAATAATCCGCCGGGAAAGTGCCCTTGCAAAAGACGATGTAACGACCGCTGGCATCCTCGATCCGATGGGCCTTGCCGATCTGGTCGGCGGTCGGCCGGATTTCCCGGATCCGGCCGGAGATTATCAGTTCTTCGATCTCGTCCTCCACGGCGTCCGGCAGCTTGTACCCATCCCGAGCAAATATCTTGATGCCGTTATCCTGGTAGGGATTGTGTGAAGCGGAGATCACCATTCCGGCGTCCGCGCGCATGCTCTGGGTAATGAAGGCGATCCCCGGGGTCGGCATCGGACCGACCAGGTATACGTCCACCCCCATCGAACAGATCCCGGCGGTCAGTGCGTTTTCTACCATGTAGCCGCTGAGGCGAGTGTCTTTCCCGATCACGATGCGGTGACGATGATCCTCGCGATGTTTGCACACGTAGGCGGTCGCCCGGCCGATTTCCAGGATCATCTCGGCGGTCATCGGCGCCATGTTCGCTATTCCCCTCACCCCGTCCGTGCCGAAAAGCCTACTCATTCCTCGACCTCCTTCACCGCGCCCTACCACCACCCCAGGATCTCGCCGGTACTGTTGAGCACCGCGCTGACAATCTGCTGCAGCCACTCGGTGCCGCTCCGACGCGCCTGAGACGCAAGGCGGCGCACGCGCTCCACGTGTCCGTCCGCTTCCGTCCTGCGCCAGATTTCCAGGAACTTGTCCCTCTCCAGGGCACCATATTGCTCCGCATCCAGGGTATGAATAATCTCGCGGATCCGGGTCCACAAGTCCGCGAACCTTCTCTGATCCGCCGCTTCCTGCCGCATCTCCCACACCTGTTCAACCGTGCCGGCTGAAGCATCCATCCGTGCCGCAATCCGTGCCAGCCGATTCAGCCGCTCCTCAATTATCATTCCCAGGCAGCTCAATCCTCCCCGCCGGCAGGCCTCGCGGTACGGATCGCCAGCGGCCGACTCACGCCGCACGTGCTGGTACCACTGGAGCAGAGCGATCACGTTCGCAAGATACTCGATGTTGTTGCGTACCAGACGTCTTATCTCTCGGTAGGCCCCGTGGTAGAATGCCCGCGGATGCTCCCGGACGGGCTTCCCCCCCAGGAGTTGGCCCTCCTGGAGAGCATCTCCCCGGAATACCAGCCCGGCGGGCAGCACACACCCGTAGCTGATACGTGCCGGCCCTACAAGTCCGGCCGCACCGCCCAGAAAAACCGGGTCCTGATCCAGCATCACCCCGCGGGGAACATCCCCGATCAGCGAGGCAGTCGCCTTGTCTCCGTGGGGGGTGAAATTGAAATGAACGAAGCACGACCCTATTTCACTGTGGTTCTTCCGGCTGGTCCCCCCCGCCATCAGGCAATCACAGAAATTGATGAGGCTGCCGGCGGTCACAAACGGAAACAGGATGGTCTGCTTCATCCCTACCGCATGGGCAGCCTTCGCCTCCTCTTCCATGATAGTGCCCGGCCGAATGTGGGCCTCGTTTCCCACCGTTACACCATCCCAGAAAACCGCCCCACAATAGAATCCCCCCTTCAGTTCTACCCGGGCCGAAATCTGGCAGTTTTCCACGGTGGCGGGCCCCTCCGCGCCGATCACGCTGCCGGGCCCGATCGACGTTGCCGCCCCGCGGATGCGGCAGCCGGCGTGGATGATCACCGCGGGAGCGATTCGGGCAGGATCCACGTCCGCGGCGATCTCTACCGTCTGAGGCTCGATGATGCGGACCCCGCGGGAAAGCAGCGCCTCTTTGACCGTGTGCCTTCTCATTTCGGACACACAACGCCGGCTATTATGTGTGGCGGCCAACCGATATACAAGCCCCATCAGCCCCCCAGCACCGACCGGAAAGCACCGAATACCTCAACGATGTCTCCGCGAATCACTACCTCGGCCTCCCCATCCGCGGGGGTCGGATCGCGATTGACCACAATCATCGCGGTAGAGGGACTCCTCATTCGGGGAAGCATGTTGGCCGGATACACCACCAGGGACGTGCCCACCACCAATAAAACATCCGCCGCCGCAATCGCTCTCTGCGCCGCACTCCAGGCGGCCAAGGGCAACTGCTCGCCGAAGAAAACGATCTCCGGCTTCAATATTCCGCCACAATGACACAGCGGGACGCACCCCCGGGCCACGTCGTCGAGAAGCTCATCCGTCGGCCGCATTTTCCCGCAGCGCATACAGCGGCTGGTCCTATAGCTGCCATGCAGATGATAGACCTGCTGGGCACCCGCCTGCTCGTGGAGGTCATCAATGTTCTGCGTAATCACCTCGACCTGGGCGGCCTGCTGCCAGCGGGCGATTTCTTCATGGGCGGTATTGGGACGGGCATCCATCAGCACCTGGTAAAATCGGGCTGCAAAGCGGAAGAACCGTTCCGGTTCACGTATGAATTCCCCGATTTCAAAGATCCCAATATTTGAGGGATCGGAGTAGAGTCCATCCTGGGAACGGAAATCGGGGATGCCCGACGAGACCGATATACCTGCCCCGGAGAGAACCGCGATTCTGCGGCTGCTGCCCAGCAGCCGGGCAGCCTGCCGAACCGCCTGCTGCAGATCCGGCTGCATCACCGCAACAGAATACCGATCACGACCCCCACCGCGGCAAATGCCAGCAGGGCCAGCGGCAACGATACTTTGACAGAGGTCAGGATGAGGCTCAGCCGGATACTTCCCCCGCTGTTCCGGATAAGGATCAACACCACCAAGGCGATCAGCAGCAGCGCCCAAAGCAGACTTTTTCTCATTGCACCCGTTCCTTTCCCCGCCGGCCTTTTCTGTATTCTATCCTATGCACTCAAGCTTATGGCAACCCGAAAACCCCACTTCATCCATACGCATTCTGGCAGCCGCTGTGGTAACCGTTCCGGGACTTCTCCTGTGCGTGGCGCGGAATAGGAGAATGCGGAACGGGTAAGACAGAGAAGATCTTGCAAGAAGTGCCGACTCCACAGAGCGAGACGTTTGAAAAAGGCGGGTCTCTTCTTCCGCCGACCACCGCCAATCGTCATCCATCGGGTGTGATCACACTTTATAAAGTGTGATGTTCACCCGCAACCCGCAACCAGCCCACTATCAACCCCCGGCCCTCCACCGACCTCGCTCCTCCAAGCGCCTCCACCGGCTGCTCCCGGCATGCCGTCGCGACCTGCACCATCCACCTCCGCCCCCCCCACGAACTGCCCCCTTCCGCCCCCGCGACGGCCCGCAATGCGGGACTCGACCAGCTCCAGAAAAAAAAGGGCATGAGGTCACCCGCCCTTCTCATACTCTCAATCCCCACCGGGGAATGTTCACTCTCTGCCGGAAATTCTCCCCCCGCAAAAGCACCCTCTTGCGCCAGGGTAACTCATCCCGCGGCGTCCGGCGGGCGCCGGCCAGGAAAAGAGCTGTGGCGGCATGCAAAGTATGTTTGCCATAGCGACCGTTGACCTCATCCATCACCTCGCATATCCGCCGCTGCTTCTCCACTCTGACCGGATCGGTAAACAGATCATACTGCACGCGGCGCGCTTC
>DTYT01000171.1 GCA_012961745.1 Kiritimatiellia bacterium
ACCAGTAGCGGGAAGGCGACGACCTCGGCCGGGATGCTGTTCATATCCGACCGATTTAGCACTTTTGGCTTTATGAATGAAAATAAATTCGGTTTTCTGGGAGCAGCATGACGGCGCACGTGGTGGTGATAGTCCCGGCCTTCAACGAAGAGCGTACCGTGGGACAGGTAGTGCGCGGGGTGCGGGATGTGTTGACGGCTGCTGGCCTGGAAGGCCGGGTGGTGGTGGTGGACGACGGATCAACCGACCGTACTGCGGAAGTGGCCCGGAGGGCTGGTGCCCAAGTGATCTCGCTGGGCGCGAACCACGGTGTGGGCCAGGCATTCCGGGTGGGACTTGAGCAGGCGCTGCGTTTGGGAGCCGGTTACGTCGTGAACATGGATGCCGACGGGCAATTCGATCCCGCCAGTATGCTGGCCCTGCTGGAACCTTTGCGGAAAGGCGAAGCGGATGTGGCATTGGGGTCGCGCTTCGCGGATCCCCGGCTCGCGCCGGAGATGCCGCGTATGAAGCGGTGGGGGAACCGCTGGATGAGCAGGATAATCAGCCACATTGCCGGGCGGCGGTTCCATGACGTATCATGCGGATTCCGGGCGTACACCCGCCAGGCGGCCCTGCGGCTGAACCTTTGGGGGCGGTTCACCTACACCCAGGAGGCCATTCTGGACATGGTGGTCAAGGGGATGCGCATCCGGGAGATACCCATTCGGGTCCGCGGCGTCCGCGAATTCGGTACCTCGCGCGTTGCCTCCAATCTCTGGCGGTACGGTTGCCGGTCCCTCCGGATCATTCTGGCAACCTTCCGGGACTACTGGCCTTTGCAGTTTTTCGGCTGGATCGGCGCCGCGCTGACGATTCCGGGCGTGATATCGTGGTGTTTCCTTCTCTGGCATCGCGTCCGAAGCGGCAGTTTTCATCCCCACATCTGGGCGGGATTCGTCGGAGCCACGCTGGTCGCCGCGGGAGCTCTGGTTGGACTACTGGGGATTACCGCGCAGATGCTCAAGCGCATCCGGCTCAACCAGGAGGAGATCCTGTTCCATCTGAGGACCCGCAGCTACCAGGGGAAACGGGCCGCGGTGGCTGAAGACTGAAGGAGGATCACGGTGGCCGGGACCGGATCCGGATTTCGTCCACCGCCATGCCCAGTGTCCGGGTGTCCGCGCCCCCCCATTCGTCGCGCGGCGACCAGGGTGGGGAGAAGATCGTCAGCCGATTCACTCGCCCGGTGACCGCCTGAGCCTGAACGGTGATCCGGTGCGTGATGACCAACGGACCGTTTTCAAGGCGCCGCCGGACGAGGGCCCCCACGGGGCGGTCGTTGAACGCGAAGGCCGCTCCATTCGTGCCGGGCCGCAGTTCCGCCAGCTCGTCTATCTCGATCGCCAGAGCGATGGACGGGCGGCGGGTGAGTACAAGGACTTCGGCCTTCGACGAAGTCCATCTCCAGGAGAACTGCTCATTCCCGTACCGCCCGCATTCCCGGTGATGAAAACCGCACCGCAGCCACAAGTGGTCGTCGGGGCCTCCGACGTCCATTACCTGCGGGCACTCGATCACCGGCATGATTTGTACGCGCTTGAGAAAGATGCAGGGCGGCTTGTCATCGGCGGCGTGTCCGGTGAGGGAGAGCGCCAGATCAACCGGTACATGCCGCGGGATGGGGGAAGACGGCGACGGCGGCGGTACCGCGAAGAAGAGCTGCGTCCACGGGCTCCGGCCATCGGAAGCCTCGGCCAGGTCGACCGACAGCAGCGTGTTGGGACCGGAGGAGATCGTGAGCCGCGGCCCCGAGGAACGGATCCACGAAGGGACCCCCACCGTCAGACCGGTGAGCAGATATTCTTCATCGCGGGCGAGCGCGGGCAGGCGTAGCCCGGTGGTATCGCACACCGCGGAATATTTCCAGCGCGGATATCTCCGGGCAGGAGCGGAAAGTATGCTTTCCAGCAGGCGGAGACCGTGGAAAGCCGTACTCATGCTCAACGGGAAGGGACGTACCTCGGCCCGGATTCCCGCGGGCAGCGGCCGGTCGGATCGTACCGTCAGCCGCAGCGCCGCGTTGGTCGAATCTATGCGGTAATAGTTCAGATAGTCGGAAGGATCCGCATCCAGTAGCCGTCCATCCAGCTCAAGCATCAGTCGCGTGCGCGGCAGCCGTGATACGCGGCCCAGGTCCACTTGGAGGCAGCCGGGAGGCCCCCGGTTTTCCACTGTGAGGGATACGGTCCGGTTGCTCCACGGAAGCAGTTCGACCAGGGGAATCTGTCTCCGCTTCAACGGCAGGGGGAACTTCTCCCGGTCGAGATCTATCGTGGTTACCGGTCGCAGATCGTACTCCCCGGCCAGCATCTCGGCCAGACTCGCAGAGGTCAGGGCGGCCATGACAGTCGTCCGGCCATGCAGTTGGGCGGCAAGAATTGCGGGCAGGTTGAAGTGCCAGGGGGTGTGGGCGGGGGCGATGAAATCGGTGATCACCACCGGGTTGGTGATGAGACACAGGGCGGCCTCGCCGAAATATCGTCCGCTGACGAGAGTAGCTTGCGGCGGTATATGACGATGCAGCAGGGCCTGCAAACGGCGGGCATCCTGCAATCGAAAACGAGTCCGTGCCTGAGTTCCCGGCACATTGCGCGCAACCACCGCAGCAAGCGCAAGGCAAAGGAGTCCTGCTGACACTATCCCCGCAGCGGCCTTATGCCAGCCGTCGCGCCCCCCGGTGAGCTGCACGGCGACGAGGGCGAACTTCACCAACCCGCCCGCCATGAGCGGCAGCATGAACAGGTCCAGTACCATGAGGTAGCGCTTCACCGGGTAGACGTAGGAACCGTAGAAGAGCAGGTAGAGGGCAAACAGACATCCGATGAGCACCAATGCCGGACGCTCCCGTCTCCCGAGAAGCAGCGCGCCTATGCCCCCCAGCAGCAGCCCCCACCAGGAGTAATGTTTCCGCAGGTAGGCGATGACCCGGGGCAGAGTATGGTGCAGGAAAGAGGGACTGACCCCGGGGACCAGCGAGAATTTTTCCTCCAAGGTGCGGGCGGCTTGGGCGGGTATCCAGGGGAAACCGGATACCAACGTATTCTGGTACAGGTACGGCAGGGATGCGACGGCGAATCCTGCCGCCCACCAGAGAAGCCATCTCGGGAGTACCGAACGCGGGATTCGTCGGCAGCACGCGGCGGCGGCCCCCAGGGCCGGAATCGCCAATACGGATGTATCCCGCGTGGAGACTGCCAGCGCCAAGGATACTCCACTCAATAGTGCATACCGGTAACGGCCAGGCGGAAGCATTCCCTGCCGGAAAAGCAAGAGGCTGGCCAGCAGGAATATGAAGGAGAAAGGATCGCGATACGGGCTGACCAGCACGGGGAGGATACCGCGGTTGACTACAAGAAGCAGCAGTATTGCCGCGGCGGGGGCCAGACTCCGTACCTCCCGGTCGCTCTCGCGGAAGATCGAGCGGGTGAACGCAGCCAGCATTAGAGCCATGAGGACCAGCAGCGGGAGATTGACCAGGAAGGCTGGCAGGGGGCCCAGTGATCCAATCACCAGGTGCAGAAGCAGGGGAAAGCCGTATGCCAGCTTCGCCTTGCCGAACTGAGCGGGGAAATCGCGTCCGAAACAGTACCACTGGACCGGATCGGACCACAACTTGAGGGAATAACTGGTGCCCAGGAACACGGTCAGTGCGGCCAGGGCCGCCAGTAGAGCAACACGAGCGGCCAGGCGTTCTTTCGCGCCTTTCTGGGCTGTCGTCCCTCGTCGCAATGCCATATCTGTACTCGGTTCGGTAGTCTAGTCGCACGATCCCCAAGCTGCCAGGCCTATGTTGTGGGATGCCCGTGGGGGACACAGCCGTCTCAGGCTTGGGGCGCAGATGGCGTCCCGGCTCTGGGGGACCGCGGTCGGCCGTATCGGACGGTGGTCATGGTAGCGGCCAGCAGGAAGGAAAAGACCACTGAGAGAAAGGCGACCGCCATCAGGGGATGCTCCAGCGGGTGCGGTACGATCTTGAGGTATTCGGTGGCGGCATAGGCGGTAACTACGGTTGCGGCCAGCAGACCAGCAAGAAGCCGCCCCCCGGGCAGGCGGCTCGTTTGAAGAGCAGCGGCCGACACCGCACACCCCGCCAGGGGTAATACCACTATGAAAAGCTCACCCCACATGTACGGTACGTAGTACCGGCGGGTAGCGAACGCCTGGAGGAAGACTGTGGCCCCGAGCAGGACGGCGAAGCTCACGGTGGGCCTGAAGTGCTCGGGATGGTGCCGTTTCAAGGCCAGCAAGCCGATGGCCGCC
>DTYT01000172.1 GCA_012961745.1 Kiritimatiellia bacterium
CCGTAGAGGCGCTGCGCCAGCTTCATTTCCGGAACGCTGTTGAAGAGAAATCCGCGGCAACTGCCGAAACTGCGCCGGACTGGTCCCAGGCGGGCGAATGGTTCATCGTGAAGACAGGGCACCATAAGTGCCTTTTCGGGATAGGCGCGCGCCACCGCTATGCTGATCCCGAACAGGTAAGGCCCCACAATGATGAAATCCAGATCGGCTGCACGGGTGGAAAGGTGTCTGTAGAGAGCAGTGCTGTGGACGTTGTTTCGATACCAGGTGATTTCCTCCGGCGGTTCCAGGGCTCCCAGCCGGCCGACCTTTTCCTGCAGACGGATGAAGGCCCCGCCGTCCCGGTCCTCGTCAACCGGGAAGAATCGGACGCGAAGGTTGCCGTAAGACTGAACCCCCGGACGACGATCGTTCTTCCAGGTACGATGGTCCACGGCACAGGTAGTCAGGAAGCTCACCTCATGGCCGCCGGCAGCCATCCTTTCCGCCAGCTGGCGCAGAAGCGTTTCCGCGCCGCCCACCGCGCGATCGTCGGCGAAGCGCGGGGCTACGAACGCCAGCTTCCAAGTAGGTCTCATACCCTTGGGGACTAGGCTGCCTGCCCGCAGGTCGCGGGCGATTCCGGCGGCCACCGTCAGCGGCCGGACTCGTCCATCCTCTGACTCAATTCCTCAATCCGCTTTTCCAGTTCCGCGATCTTCTGCCCCTGATTCCGGAAGACCGCTTCCACGCCGGTTGCCAGAAGCGAGTTGACCTGGTTTTGCTGGCTCCACAGCCGGAATGTGTAGAACCTGAGGAGTTTCCAGATCAGCCGCTTCAGGGGCACCAGCATGGGGGCCAGCAGGGTCCGCCGCTCCTCGATCGGGAAATCGCCGATGTCCACCAGGCAGGCTCCCCGCAGCGCATCGAGATACAGATCCATGAATTCGCTCCCCGCATCCAATCCAACCAGATTGAGACGCTCCGCCCGGGCAACTACCGGATCGGCGTAAGCTCCCGCCGCGCGCTTCTGACGGACACGTTCGCGGATCTCTTTCACAATCCGGGCCGCGTCCACTCCCTCGGCGCCGATCTGGATACTGGGCTCGGTCATGACCACCGGGATAATAGACTGTTTGCCGTCGCGAGTCGAGGCCCCTCGTGGCGTCGGCCCGCGCCGGCCGCGCGCGGCGCCCGTGAAGCCGCCAAGCGGCATACTTTTTATCCCAATTTCCGGCTTGTGCGCCCGTGCCCACGCCGGTATTGTTTGTAGGGAGGTGGTTCCATGCCTCGGGACGAGTGATCATGACGGTGATTGTGCTTACAGTTCACGAAGAGATGGGCGAAGCCTTGTTGGCGGATCTCTGCCCGCAGGGACCGTCCGGCCTTACCGGAGAAACCGAAGTCGAAGGGACTCCAGTCAAGCTGGAGGTGCTCGCCGGTGATCCCCGGCTGAGCTCGGACTGGGATAGCCGCGTGGATTCAGCCGACGGCCTGGTACTGCTGGTGAGGTTCCTCGACGTGATAAGCGTGGACAAAATCCGCGCGATATACCGGCGGCTTCCCAGCGAGAAGGCAGTGCCCCTGGCGGTTTTCATCCAGCGCGAGGAAGGTGAAATCGATTTCAAGATCAGTTGTCCGGTCTGTGGACAGAAGCTATGGGTGAGGGATACGGACGTAAACAAGCGGGGCCGCTGCCCCAACTGCAAGAAGGCTTTTCGCCTGCCGTCGCAGTCCCAGCACCTCAAAGTGCAGTTGATGCTGCCCGACAGCATACCGATTTTCACGGTGGTGCGCGGAAATCCGGCGACCTCACGCGGCGCCCTTGCGAACCTGGCCGCCCGGGCCGCAGGCAAGATTGCGGTGGGGGCGCAGCCGGATGTGGAAACCCTGAAAAAGGCGACCGTGCGGGTCCAGCTCCCGAATGAGTCGTAGGCCCACCCCTGTACACGGGTCTCCCCTTGCGAACTAGCCCGGCATGAAGACTCGGATAGTCAGGACCGGATCACCGGCGGAGACCCGGCAGATAGCGCGTCGGTTGGCACAGCGTCTAGGCGCCGGGGCGGTGGTGGCCCTGTACGGACCGTTGGGAGCGGGCAAGACGGAGTTTGTGCGGGGTGCCGCCCGGGGACTGGATGTTCGCGAGGTGGTGAGAAGTCCGGGCTATACACTGATCAACGAGTATAGGGGACGGGTGCCCGTGTTCCATGTCGACTTCTATCGCATCGGTTCCGAAAGCGAGATGGCCACCCTGGGAGTGGAAGAATACCTGGAGTGCGGCGGGGTGCTTTTTATCGAATGGGCTGAGCGGGGGGAGGGTATCCTTCCGGAATCGGCGATTCGCATCCGTTTCTTCCCGGGAGAGCACGAGAACGAGCGGGTCCTGGAAATCGAGCCGGATCCGTGGGCGGAAGGGGAGTAGGGCGTGAACCGAGTGCGGACGGTACTTGCAATGGAGCTGTCGTCAGCCCGGGGAAGCGTCGCGTTGCTGCGGGGCGACGAGATTGTCTGCAGCGCGGCGTGGACGCAGGAGCAGCGGGATGAAGGCCGACTTTTCGAATCTGTGCGGAGTGCTCTGGCCGCATCCGGAGTTCCGGTGAAGTTGCTGGATGCGGTAGTCGCGGGTCGCGGTCCGGGATCGTATACCGGAATCCGGATGGCGATGACCGCAGCTCACTTCCTCGCAGCTCCCCACGGACGGTCGGCGTACTTCGTGGGCAGCGCCGAGGCAGTGGCCCTGGAGGCCTGCGAGGAAACCGGGGTGGAACGCGTGACGGTGATCGGCGACGCGCGCAGGGGGGCGGCGTGGCTGGGTCGGTTCCGGAGAGGGGACGACGGCCTGGTCTCCTTGGTGGGCGGTTGGACGCTGCTGCCGCTGGAGGAAGTCCGCCGCGCGGTGGCGGAGGAGCCGGTCGTAATCAGCCCCGACTGGCCGCGGCTGCGGGAAAGGCTGGGAACCCGGGTGCAAGATATCGACGTGCGTCGGGTGCGGCACCGGTATCCCTCCGCCGAGTGGGTGGGGCGCACGGCGCTGTTGCGCATGTCCGGCGGGGCCGTCAGTGACCCGCGTGAGCCACTGTACCTGCATCCGCCGGTAGTGGCCCCCAGCGGGGCGGATCAGTAACGGAAGCTGCTGCGGCCGATGAACTCGCGGAGGATGGAGGTCGGTGGAACGACCGTTGCCGGGATGCTGATAAAATTGGAGAGCAGGTCGAGCAAACGCCGGGCGTCGGCATACTGTTCGTGGTAGGGCTTCACCTCCGCCAGGAGAGGCTCCACCATGGGCTTGAGGACGGCCAGCTCGTAGTCCAGAGCCGAGTTGAAGGTCGCGTCGGCCTCGTCCTGGAAGGGGAAGACCCACCGCTTTTCTCCGCGTCGCACCGATGGCCACATTTTCAGCGTGGTCAGGGCGTCGTTACCACGGTACATGTTGTCTCTGACCAGCCTGCGGATCAACCGGTTGTCAGTAGTGGATATGCGGTTGTTGGAATCGAGGTTGAGCTGGGTCAAGGCGCTGACATAAATCCCGAACTTTCGCTGCGCCGGCAGCGCCCGGGTCAGGCGCGGATTAAGGGAATGGATTCCCTCGATGAGTACGATTTGATCCTCGCTGATGCGCAGCTGGCGGCCGCGGTATTCCCGCTTTCCGGTGGTGAAGTTGAAGTGCGGAATAGCAATCTCCTCCCCGCGGTCCAGCCGACTGAGGTGTTCATTGAACAGTTCTAGATCGATGGTTTCCAGGTGTTCGAAGTCCAGGTTACCCTGCTCATCGCGGGGCGTCTTTTCCCGGTCCACGAAATAGTCGTCCACCGAGAGCGTGACGGGCCGCAATCCGTTGACCTTGAGATGGATGGAGAGGCGCTTGGCGAAGGTCGTCTTGCCGGAGGAAGAGGGACCGGCGATAAGTACCCACCGTATGTCGCCGCGCTGTTGATGGAGCCGATCGGCGATCTGGGTGACTTTCTTCTCGTGAAGGGCCTCGGCGATCCTGACGAAATCGCCGATCTCGCGGCGGGCGATGATGCGGTTGAGGTCTCCCACCGTGCTGATCCCCAGGATACGGCCCCATTGCTTGTACTCGTTGAAGATCTGGAACAGATGCGGCAGCGGCTCGAAGCGACCGAAACGGGGTGCGGTTTCCCGCTCGGGAAACTGGATTACGAAGCCCGGCGGGTAGGGAATCAGCCGGAAGGCGTTCACCGCCGCCGTGGAGTCGGCCAGCGGTCCGTGTGCAAGGTCTATGAATTCCTCGCAGCAGTAGACCACGATTTTGGGGGGATTGCGGAAGCGAAGCAGGTTGCACTTGTCGGGCTGGTTCTGTTCCTCGAAATGGCGGATGGCGTCGGCGAAAAATATTTTCCGGCGTTCGATCGGCAGGTTCCGCCAGACCAGTTCCCGCATATACTGTTCCAGCCTTTCCAGCTTACCCTGGCGGATTCCTTCGCGGTCTCCGAATGAGATATTGCAGTAGAAGCCGCTACCCAGGGAATGTTCGATCCGCAGCAGGGCCTCGGGGTACAGTTCCCGGACGCACTTGGCCAGCAGAAAGGCGGCCGTGCGGCGGTAGATGCGCCAGCCGTGGGAGTCTGCCATGGTCAAGAACCGGACCCGGCTGTCCACTTCCAACGGGTAGGAAAGCGACACCACATCATTATTCACCAGGGCGCCCACATAAAAAAGGCCCGCCTCGTCTTTGGGACGCGGCAGCAGGTCGCGTACCGGTGTGCGTACCGGACAGAGGATTGTGTCTCCACCCTCGATGGTGACGCTTATCTTATCGCCTTGGAAAACACTCTGCATCCGACCGCCAAAAGTATAGCATGCAGGGGCGCGGTGTGGAAACGTAGGAGAGCGTCAAGGCCTCACCGGCAGCCCGCGCTCCGGGCTTGTCAGGCGTACAGTTGCAGTTTAAATAGCCTCGGTGGAAATGGCCGCGGAGAATGTACAGAGGGAAATCCGAGCGGCGGAGGAGATCGTTGTTCAGCCCGACTCGCTCGACAGCTATCACCTCCGGCGGAAGGCCCGGCGTATTGCCGGCGCCTTGCCGCGGCGTGGGGGACGGTTTCTTCTGATCGGGGCGGCGGGCGCCTTGGAGCGGATATTGCAGGAATGCGGCGGCGAATGGGAATCGGTTGATCTGGAAGGGCTGGAATCCACCCGCCGGGAAGCCCCGGAGCGGAGGACGGTTCGGCCGGATCATTTCCCCTTTCCCGAGGGAGAGTTCTCCGGGGTGGTGGCGGTGGACGTTCTGGAGTACATCGCCGATGAGCAGAACTTCGTTCGGGAATGCCATCGGGTACTGCGGGAAGAGGGCCAACTGGTCGTGCACGGGCGGCATTTGAAACGGTGGGCCCTGCTGAATGTAGTCCGGCGGTTGGCCGGGGTGGAAGAAGACCACCGGCTGGTGCGTAAGGGCTACTCGCAGAGTGCTCTTTTCGACGCGCTCAAGGACGGCTTCAATATCGAGTCCTTCGAGATATACTCGCGGTTTCCAACGGAACTTGCCGCCCTCGTGACCGCGCTTCTTTTCAGCAGACAGCACCCCGCGCCGCCATGGCTGCGCCGCACGCTGTCGGCTCTGGGCTGGATCGCCGCGCGCATGGACGCACTTGCCCTGGGAACCAAGGGATACCGGTTTGTGGCGCTTGCCCGGCGGAGAGTCTGGCGGCCGCGGCGGTCGCCGGTACTGCGCGATGGCCGGAGCCTTGCCGAAGCGGCCCTGGGCGGCAAGATCGGGTCCGCGGCGCCGTTCTGAACCCGCTCGGCACGCCAATCGGGTTGACATGGTCGGGTTTGTTGTTAGCCTGATCTGTTCATTGGTTGGGAAGTTCGACAGGTAAGACGCTCCTGCAGAGAGTGATGTGCTGGCGGGCAGTTGAGCCGGGCAGCCGGATGAACCGGTTGATTCGGTGTCATTGCACCGGCTCTGAGGCCCGGCGGCAGGCGTCACGGCGTTCGACGGGGGCGGAATGAGAGGATTGCAGGGCGGCCGGTGATCCGGGGGGACGTTCGCCGCGCCCCGTATATTTGGGCGGGAAGGGGAGTAACCGATGACGAAGAGGACATATCAGCCTTCGCGTATCAAGCGCAAACGCATGCACGGCTTTCGCAGGCGGCAGGCGACCCGTCACGGTCGGCGTATTCTCAGGGCCCGGAGGCGCAAGGGGCGGCGCCGCCTGGCGGTCCAGTAGGGGCGGAGATGGCACCACGG
Source organism: Kiritimatiellia bacterium (assembly GCA_012961745.1). GTDB lineage: Bacteria > Verrucomicrobiota > Kiritimatiellia > B70-G9 > B70-G9 > B70-G9. The sequence continues at coordinate 6,191 of DTYT01000172.1, forward strand.
GAGCATTCCGCGGACGAGACCCCGCGGCGGCCGAACTCGCTGAAAACCGAGGGATTGTCGCGGGGACAACGGCTGAGGCGGCCCCGTGAATTCCAGGAGGCTTATGCACAGGGCAGACGGTGGGCGGGCCGGTACATGGTGCTCTGGCTGCGGTCGGGCGAGGGCGCCGCGTTGCGCTTGGGCGTGGTGGCGAGCCGCAGGATTGGCGGGGCGGTAAAGCGCAACCGGGCGCGCAGGCTTCTGCGAGAGCTGTTTCGACGCGAACGGAAGCATATGAGGGGAGACTGCGACGTAGTGCTGGTCGCCCGAAAGGAACTTCTCGACGCGGGGTGGGAGGAACTGGTGAGCGAGCTGCGCGGGTTGGCCCGGGCTGCCGGGCTGCTCCCCACAGCGGACAATGGGAGCAGATATACATGAGGCGCGTCGTGGCCAGCTTGATTCGTCTGTATCAGATCATGTGGAGCCCGTTGCTCGGCGGGCAATGCCGATTCTACCCGTCCTGTTCCGAGTACGCGCGCCACGCGGTTCTGGAGCACGGGGTGCTGCGTGGGGCCTGGCTGGCGGCCAGGCGCATCTGCCGCTGCCATCCGCTCCATCCGGGTGGACACGATCCGGTTCCGAGAAGGCTGGGAGGTTGATGGACCGGAATAGCATAGTGGTCGTTGTGATTCTGGTGGGGCTCTTGATCGCATGGCCCTCCATTGACCGCCGGATCATCCGGCCGCTGTTTGAGGGGACGCCACCTGCGGGGA
>DTYT01000173.1 GCA_012961745.1 Kiritimatiellia bacterium
CGAGACGCGCGCCGCGCTGCGCGAGCTGGACCGCGCCCTGCGATGCGACCCGCGCAACCGCCGGATCCGCCTTTTCCGCGGGGCCCTCTACCTGGAGCTGGGGATGGTCTCCGCGGCCCGCCGCGACCTGGCGCAGCTGGTGTCGCGGGACCCCGGGGATGCGGACACCTGGTACCTCTACGGGCTGGCCCTTCAGGGCACCGGGGAACCCGACGAGGCCCGGCGGGCCTTCTCCCGGGCGATATCCCTCCAACCCGATTTCGCCCGGGCGCATTGCGCCCTGGGCCAGATCCGGGAAGCGGCGGGGGACTACCTGGGGGCACTCCGTGAATACTCGGCGGCAACCGAGGCGGATCCGGCGCTGTCGCTGGCCCATGCACTGCGCGGTGTGCTGCTCTGGAAGCAGGGCCGCAGCGTGGAGGCCGTCCGCGCACTCGGCGAAGCGGTGCGCTTGCAGCCCGACCGGGCGGACGCCTACCTGGCGCGCGGCATCGCGTTCCTGAGCGTGGGGAGGACCGCTGAGGCCCTGGCTGATTTCAACCGGGCGCTCGAGCTGGGGCCGGCTACCCCGTCGCTTCTCGTGCACCGCGCGCGGGCTTGGAAGCAGGCCGGTGATACGGAACTGGCACTCCAGGACCTGGACCGGGCGCTGGCCCTTGACCCGGACAACGTGACCGCGCGGTTGAACCGCGGGATCATCCGGCGTGCCGCGGGTCGCCTGGCCGATTCGGTGCGCGACCTGCAGCGCGTGCTGGAGCTGAATCCCTCGGACGCCGAGGCCCATTATCAGCTTGCGCTGACGCGCATGCGCCGGAACCAACCCACCCTGGCCCTGGACGAACTCCACCGCGCGCTCGGCATTGATCCCCGACACGCGCGCGCCTGGGCGGCGGTCGGCGAGCTCTACCTGCAGCAGGCGCGCTTCGGGAAGGCCCTGGAGGCCTTCGAGAGCGCCCTGGACAACGATGCCCGCTTGGTATCGGCGTACGAGGGTGCCGCCCGGGCACGCATGCGCCGGGGCGAGTTTTCCCTGGCACTGGCCGCGCTCGACGGTGCGTTGCGGCTGACCAACGACACCGAGATCCTTTTTCTGCGCGCCGGTGCGCTTTATGCCCTCAGTGATTACACCAACGCCCTGGAGAGTATCGACGCGGTGCTGAAGCGTGTCCCGGAGCGTCCGGACGCGTTGTTGTTGCGGGCGGATGTTCTCGAGGCACAGGGGCGGTTGGAAGCCGCCCGGCGGGACCGCGCCCGCGCAAGGGCGTTGTTGGAAAAGACGAGATAGGACCGCCGGATACGGTCCCTTCGCGGGAGCTGAGTCGGGTGTGCAATGGAGTAGAATGATAACATGTAGGGCGATCAGCCCGGGAGGTGCGATATGGCAGAAATGGAAATAGGCAGGGTCACCCACTATTTCGGCAAGATCGGGGTGGCGGCCATCGAACTGTCCGATGCGCTGGCGGTGGGGGACACCATTCACGTCAAGGGGCATACCACCGACTTCACCACCACGGTGGAATCCATGCAGATCGAGCATCAGAGTGTGCAGTCGGCGGGAAAGGGTGACGTGGTGGGAATCAAGGTCCCGGATCACGCGCGGGAACACGACAGGGTCTACAAGGTCATCCCCGACTGACGCCGCACCGGCGCCCCTGCCACGACGGCCGGGGGCTATTCCGGAAGAGCGGCGATCAGCGCCCGGGCCTTACGGTTGTCGTTGGTGGCGATTATGCACTTCACAGTGGGCGCGCCGTTGGTGGTGGCGTAGTGGTAGATGATGTCCACCGCTTCGCGGGCGAGAGCCGCGGCCACCGGCTCGAGGGTTCCGGGGCAGTTCATCAGTTCCACCTCCAGGGCTTCCGCCTCGCTTACCTCGTAGCCCTCTTCCAGGAGCGCGGCCTTGACTTCGTCGGGCCGGTCCACGGTCAGCATGAACCGGGCTTCGTCGCTGAGCGTGGAGCCGCACATGTGCAGGATATTGGCTTCCAGCTTCGCGATCAGGGCGCAAATCCTGCCCAGTGTGCCCACCTCGTTCGGCGCTTCGACCACCAGTTGCTTGACTATGCGGGCTGTCGGCATCCTGTCTCGGCCCCCCAACGTGAAATATACGCGGCGGCCGGGCGCCCGAAAAGAAAAAAAATGAAGCCCCTCCGGGTGGAAAGCGTCGGCATCCGTACTCTTCCGGTTCCGGAGGGCAGCCCGGCCCTGGTTCCAGCCGCACCATGCGGTCCCGAGCAGCGCCCCGCTTTTCAACGCCCCACGCGCGCTTCCGGCGCCGCCAGCCGCTCCCGGGGAGTGAGCACCTGGCCGTTGACCTCCACCTCCAGC
>DTYT01000174.1 GCA_012961745.1 Kiritimatiellia bacterium
ACGTTCCATCATCTGGCCAACCGCATTCTGCGGCGCTACGCCTCCCTGATAGGATACGGATACGACTACTCGATCCTCGACCGGGACGATGCACGTTCACTGATACGGGAATGCATCCGGGGACTCGGAATTCGCAGCCGCCACTTCCCCAAGCCGGAGGTCCTTTCCGGCCTGTTCAGCATCGTGCGCAATCGCGGGGGGGATCTGGAGGAGGCAGCGGCCGACCGCTTCGACACCCGCTGGTTCGATGTCCGCGACGTCTGCCGGGTCCACACGGCCTACCAGGAGCGCAAGAAACGGATCAACGCCATGGACTTCGACGACCTGATCATCAACGTGGTGACCCTTATGGAGACACATCCCGAGGTCCTGGAGAGATACCAGCAGCAGTTCGAGCACATTCTGGTGGACGAATACCAGGATACCAACCGCCTGCAGGCCAGATGGATCGACATGCTGGCGGCCGGAAGGCAGAACCTGCTGGTGGTAGGAGACGACTTCCAGAGCATCTATGGCTGGCGGGGCGCGGAATACCGGAACATTCTGGAATTTCCCCAACGCTATCCGGAAACGCGCATCTATATGCTGGAAACCAATTATCGCAGCACCCCGGAGATCCTGGAAGTGGCCAACGTTTGCATCTCCGGGAACCCGGAACAGTTTCAGAAGCGACTGCGGCCGGTACGCAGGGGGGACGGCCACCGTCCGGTGGCGGCGTTCCTGCTTGATGGGCATCATCAGGCCGCGTATGTAATCGATGTCATTTACGGGCTTCAGGCGGAAGGCATTCCCGCGGGCGAGATCGCCGTTCTGTACCGAGCGCATTATCACGCCATGGAACTGCAACTGGAGATGTTCCGCCGACAAATCCCCTACCTGCTTATATCCGGTGTGCGCTTCTTCGAGCAGATGCATATCAAGGATGTCTGTACCGTGGTGAGGCTGGCACACAACCCCCGCGATTCCATGGCCTTCAGCCGTCTGCTGCGCTTGCTGGGCGGTGTGGGGGAACGTACCGCCGAGAAGATATGGGCAGCACTTGGCGAGAGTTTTGATCCCTTGGACCGGGAGCGACAGCAAGAAGTCGGGCACCGGCTGCCGGCCGCCGCCCAGTTGGACTGGAGCGCCATTGGCACCGCCCTGCTGGGATGCCGGAAGGAGTCCTCGCGGATTGCGGCCGGTGACCTGATCCAGGCGCTTCTGGACGCCTTTTACCGGGAATACGCGTTGGAAAATTTCACCGATGCCGAACGGAGGCTGGAAGACATCGCCGAGGTGATCCGCTTCGCGGCAACCTTTCCGGACATAGAATCGTTCGTCAGCCAGTCGGGACTGCTGACGAATCTCGAAGCGGAAACCGATCATCCGGCGCATGCTGGCACCCGGGATGCCGTTCGCCTGAGTACCATCCACCAGGCCAAGGGTCTCGAATGGACTGCGGTTATCATCCTCTGGCTGGTGCACGGCATGTTTCCCTCCCAGCTTTCCGTTGGGGAGGACGCCGTTGCGGAAGAACGGCGGCTGTTCTACGTTGCAGTTACCCGGGCCCGGAGCCGCCTTTTTCTGTGTTGTCCCCGGCGCCGGCGGGAGCGCACCGGGGCGGTCTCCTACTGTGAGCCGTCCCCGTTCCTGGCCGAGCTGCCGGATGGCGTAGTGGATGTGCGCCGGGAGATCGGCAGCTACTGGTGATTGCACATCCTGGTCCTGAAGGCCGGACTCAACCAAGCCGCGCAATTGCCCACTCGGCATGCTCGCTGAGTAACGGGTCCCCGTCATTACGGCGGAGGAATTGTTCCAGCAAGGGTTTCAGCGCCCTGTCTCCCGAATTGCCGGTTGCGATGCATACATTCCGCATGAAACGCCGGTAACCGGTTCGAGCGACCGAAGTACCGCGGAATCTAGCCTTGAACACCCCAGGCGTCATCCGGAGCAGTTCCTGGAAAGAGGGCTTGAATCCTTCGGGCCCAACGGGAGACAGAAACGGGGATCTGGGGGTGAGACGCTCACGGTTCGCCGGGCATGCCGCCTGACACATGTCGCATCCGAGAACATGGGTTCCCATGAGGGGGCGCAGATTTCGGGGGATGGAGCCGCGGTGCTCGATTGTCAGGTACGCGATACAGCGGCGGGCGTCCACCATGCCGTCTTCGGTCAATGCGCGGGTCGGACAGGCCCGGATACATTCCCGGCAACCCAGGCATATCGGTTCGGGTGGTGGATTTTGGCCGGTGCTATTCACGCAGGCATCCATGAGTACCTCGGCGAGCAGGACGCAGCTGCCGAAATTTCGGGTCAGCAACAGGGAATTGCGGCCGATCACTCCGAGACCGGCGCGCGCGGCGATTTCCGGTTCCAGGATTGGCGCGCTGTCAACCGCTATCCGGAACTTCCGCGGGTATCCGAAGTTGCGCTGCAGCCGGCTGACCGCTTCCCGGCAGCGACCGAAGAGCACGTGATGATAGTCGGTGCCTCGGGCATAGTGGGCGATTAGTGCGATTCCCGGGTGGAGCGCGGTTGTGGTGATACCGGCTGCCTGATAAGCTGCGGCTGCGACTACGATCGAGCGGCAACCGGACAGGAGCCTGCGGGGGTCCACTCGTCTGTGGAGGGATTTCGGGATCCATTCCATTCCGGCCGCGTAGCCGCGTGCCAACCAGCGCGCGAGCCGCGCGCCGGTAAGCGGCATGCAGTCGGTGACCCCGACCAGATCGAATCCGGCTGCCAGGAATGCCTGCTGGACGGCGGGCCAGTCCATGTGCTGATTTTGCATAGTGATATGAGGAGTCTGCGGGCTGGGCATTTCAAGAATAATCGTGGTGATTCATAAAATGATAGTATTATATCGGAAATATGCAGCAGAATGACTTGACAGGGGGCGTCGGTTTGGCTATTTGTATAATACCTGTGTAAATCTTGCTTAATATGCATTGAGGGCGCGCGAAAGAAAGTTGTGCGAGCTGATCAGCCACCAGCACGGGTTCTTCACCGCGCGGCAGGCGATCGAACTGGGCTACTGCGACAGCATCCATTCCTATCACGTCAGATGCGGGAACTGGGTGCGGGTCGCCCGCGGGCTCTACCGCCTGCGCAACTGGCCCGAAACCCAGTGGCCCTACCTCGACATAGCCTTGTGGTGGACCGCCGACCGCCGGGGCACCATCCACGGAGTGCTGTCCTACGGAACCGCCCTCGCCCTCTGGGAAGGGGCCAGACCCGATCCGCACCGCCTCCACGTAACCGTGCCTCCCGGGTTCCGGCGGAACAGTCGTCCCCCCGCAGGGATGGTTCTCCACCGGGAAATCCTGCCCCCCGCTTCGGTGACCCGGCTTCAAGGATATCCCGTGGTCACGCGGGAACTGGCCCAGATGCGCCCGCCGCAGGAGAACTCTTCTAGGGCGCGGCGTACGCACCCGGCAGAGACGGCCTCCGACCGATATGCAGGACAGCCCGCGGCACCGGGGCAGAGCGAGGACTACAGCGCAATTATCCAGGCCGGCCTGGACTGAATTGGATTGACGTTCGGAGCAATCCGGGGGCAGTATTCCACCGCTTATCGCCTTAAAGCGGGCCAAAGGCGCGCCGCGGCAGCGAAAGTTGCAAGTCTTGCACGGTAATACAGTGCTCGCCGGAGCTAGAAGTATGACGCGATTTCTCGCGAAAACCGCCGTAACCGGCGCATTTTTGGGTCTTTTTGTGAGCGCTTGCAGACCCGCGGGACGCTTGCCCAGCAGCACAGGTCCCGTCCGGGTCTCGCGGCCCCTTACCAACGACGGGTCCTGGATTCTAAAAGCATCCTCCGTTGAATCCCCCGAGCTGGGCCCGAAACAGGCCGCCGACGGCGATCCGACTACCAGATGGAGCAGCGAGTTCCAGGATCATCAGTGGTGGCAGGTGGATTTCGGCTCACCCCAAGTGGTCGAGGGAATAGCCATACAGTGGGAGGACGCCTATGCACGCGATTACCGGGTGTCGGTCTCGGCGGGGGGACACGAGTGGATCACGCTATTTGCGCGCACTAACTGGAACGGAGGCTCAGACGTCGCCACCTTTGAGCCGGTCACCACACGGCTGGTGCGCATAGATTGCCTGCGGAGAGCCACCCAGTGGGGATTCTCCATCTATGAGGTGAGGTTCAACAGCTTCGAACCAGCCAGACCGGATGCGTTTGCCTCTTCCGGAAGCGGCGAGTTTGCCCCCCGCTTCGCAATTGACGGTGACCGCCGGACCCGCTGGTCAAGCAACTTCTCGGACGATGAGTGGTGGGCGGTGGATTTCGGCAGATCGCGGAAAATCTGTGGCTTGAACATCTTCTGGGAGACTGCCTTCGGCGAGAAGTACACGGTGGATATATCCGACGACGGCCGCAAATGGCAGACCGTGTACCGGGTAAATGAAGGCGACGGCAACACGGACCGACTTTTCTTCGGCCCGGTGAGCACGCGGTACCTAAGAATACGCGGGATTCAGCGGGGAACCGGGTGGGGCTATTCGATCTGGGAGCTTGACGTGCTCGAACCGCCGCGCTGTCCCCGGGCATGGGCATCCGACGAGATATCAGGACATCCGGCGCGGCACGCCGTGGATGGGCTCACTTCGACATGGTGGCAGAGTTCCGGACCCGCGGAATATCTGGTGGTCGAGCTGCCATCGGTTACCGAACTCGGCGGGGTGGAGATTCTGTGGGGACCGGTCTGGCCGAAGCACTATGCGGTTTCGGTTTCCAGGGACCTGGCCAACTGGATAAGGGTGGCGGCACGTCGAAACGGCAACGGCGGCAGGGATCTCATATACTTTCGCCGGAAATCCGCGCGGGCCGTACGAATCGAAGGCCTGTCGCCCGGAGGAACGACGGGCTGTGCGGTGGCTCGCGTGGAACTGAAGAGCGGCGAAGAGCAGGCCGAACCGCTCAAGGAATACCAGGCGCTGGCTGCCGATCGCCCCCGCGGAATGTTTCCGCGCTGGCTTCTGAGAGAGCAGGAATATTGGACGATAACCGGGATTCCGGCAGACCCTGAGGAGACTTTGCTGGGGGAAACCGGGTGTGTGGAGCCCCGCAAGGGATCCTTTTGTATTCAGCCCTTTGTGCGTTGGGGGGGCACCCTGTACACCTGGGCGGACGTTGCGCGCGAAGTGGGGCTCTACGACGGTTTCCTGCCGTTGCCTTGGGTGCAGTGGAAACTGCCGGGCGGAGAGTTGCTTATTAGACCAGTCAGCGTGGGGGAACCCGGGCGATCCGCCACTCTGGTCCAATACCGTCTTTCCACCCCCGCGGCGCAACCGGTGGACGCGGAACTGATCCTGGCCCTGCGGCCGATCCAACTCAATCCGGTGTGGCAGCGGGGCGGGTTCAGTCCGATTAGAAAGGCGGAGCTTCAGGCCGACACGAATGCGTTGCAGGTACGAGTCAATGGAAGTGAGGCTGTGCGAGCGGTTCCTTCGCCCGCATTTGCATGGGCGAGAGGTCTCGATGCCGGGGAGGTCTGTGACGCCATTCTATCCCGCCGGTATGATTGCAACGCTGAGGCATCTGACCCGCAGGGTCGGGTCAGCATCGCATTCGTTTGGAGCATCGCCCTATCCCGGGAAAGCCCGCTGGAAGTGACCATTGCGCTGCCGCTCCACGGACCGGAGGGCACGCCGTTCGGAGAAATGGTGGGGGAATTCGATCAGGTCCGCAGGCGTGAGGCGGGACGGTGG
>DTYT01000175.1 GCA_012961745.1 Kiritimatiellia bacterium
CAAGCGCTGGAAATTGCTGAGGCGCTGGTGCGCTCAGGGGCAATGGACGTGGTGGTCATTGACTCGGTGGCGGCCTTAGTGCCCCGAGCTGCGGTTGCCAAGTTTGCCGCCGCGGGGAAACCTCTGGCCAAGAAGGATCTCGGGATGATGGCGATGTGCTACGGTACCGTATACGTGGCGCGGGTCGCCATGGGGGCCAATCCGCGGCAGACCATCCGCGCCTTCCTGGAAGCCGAATCCTACCCGGGACCCTCCCTGATTATTGCCTATTGCCAGTGCATTGCCCACGGCATCAACATGATCAAGGGATTCGAGCAGCAGAAGCTGGCGGTCAAGAGCGGGTATTGGCCCCTCTACCGGTACGACCCGCGTCTGGCCGAGCAGGGCAAGAATCCGTTACGACTGGATTCGAAGCCTCCCTCCATTCCCTTCCGGGACTACGCCCTGAACGAAATCCGCTACCGGTCGCTTGTGCAGTCCGATCCCGAACGGGCGGAAAGGCTTCTGGATCTGGCCCAAAAAGATGTGGAAGAAAGATGGCGCATGTACCAGCGATTGGCCGGCGAGTGAGCGCTCCTGCCCGGTAAAATCCGGGCCGGGGAAATGGGCTTTTGCGGGCCATCCCAAAAAATGTGTTGCTTTCGGTTTTCCCATACTGGAAAAAATTGGCGCGTTTATCGCGCTGGTAGGCCGCGGGGAACAGGCTGCGACTCGCGGCCGAGACTTGGGTTGTATATGAGTGGAGGGAGGAAAACATGAAGGTCACTATCGACGCGGATACCTGCACCGCCTGCGGACTGTGCTGCGACACCTGCCCGGATATCTTCGAAATGGAGGATGTGGCCGTTGTAAAGGTCGACGTCGTACCCGAAGATCAGCAGGATTGCGTCCGGGAAGCGGCACAGAGCTGCCCGGTGGAATGCATCCATATCAGCGAAGACTGATTCGATGGAGCGCCCGGATGGCAGGCGGTGCCCCCCGCCGCACTGGCTACTGCGCGTCGGGTGGGCCGGGACCCGGTTGTGGCGGTCGTTTCCCTAGCTTTCTTGTCCCAAGGCCGTCCGCTTCCCCTCCGGTACCCCCGGCTATCTGTCTCAGACTATCGGCACGCCCCGTCCGGACGGTTCTTGCGGCCACGGCCGCATGCTTTCTGCTCAACGCCTGCTCCCGCCCCGCGGTACGGATATCTCCAGGATCAACTATTCTCTGCTTCGGTGACAGCCTTACCCGCGGAACCGGCGCGCCACGCGGGGAAAGCTATCCCGCCGTCCTGCAGGAAATTACCGGTTGCCGCGTTATCAATGCCGGCGTACCCGGTGAAATCTCTGCTCAGGGAAGGCTGCGCCTCCCGCAACTTCTCCAACGTCACCGGCCGGACCTGGTCATAATCTGTCATGGAGGAAATGACCTGCTTCAGCAGCTGCCGGAAGAGGATATCGAGCGTAACTTGGCGGCAATGATAGAAGAATGTCGTAGATTCGGTGCCCAGATGATCCTGGTGGGAGTGCCCCGGCCGGGACCCGTTCTGCGTTGCGCACCCCTCTATGAGCATCTCTCGCACAAATATGGTGTCCCTCTCGAATCGACAGCCCTCTCCCGGGTCCTGTCCCGTCCGCAAATGCGCGGCGATCACATCCATCCCAATGCACGCGGGTACCGCGCGATTGCGGAAGCATTGACTCGTATGATAATCCTAACTCAATAGGTCCCGCAGCTCCTGTAAGAGGCGGCAACTGTAGACACACTGCAAGCCGTCAATTGGACTTCCGGGCTGCCTGACATGTCATCTGCTACGTATAGAATACTGGTGAGGGAGCTCCGGCGGCGCGCGTCTGCCGGCCGAGCCATCTCGCCGGAAATGGCGATTCAGGTGCTCACCACTCCCCGGGAGTATCTATGGGACATCCTATCCGCGGCGAGTATGATGAAACGAAACTACTTTGATGATCACCCGCTTCTCTGCACCATTATTAACGCCAAGAGCGGCGCATGTCCCGAGGACTGCGCCTTCTGCTCACAGTCTAGGCACCACAGCACAGGCGTTCCTTCGTACTCGCTCAAACCAACGGTTGAAATCCTCCGCGCCCGGGACGTTTCGGCGCGCTTGCCTGTCCAGCACTTCGGGGTAGTAACCAGCGGGCGCCGCCTTTCCCGCCGCGAGGTTTCCACATTGGCTGAAATGATCGGCTCCCACCCACCGAAGAGTCCCCCGGCTTGGTGTGCCTCTCTGGGAGCCTTGCCAGAGGATGAACTGCGGGAACTCAAGCAGGCAGGACTGAAACGTTTTCACCACAATCTGGAAACCGCAGCCAGTTATTTCTGCCAGATCTGTACCACCCACAACTTCGATGACCGAGTAAGAACTATCCAGAACGCCCAACGGGCAGGCCTGGAAATCTGCAGTGGCGGCATACTGGGGATGGGTGAGAGCCTGCGGCAGCGCGTTGAACTGGCCTGCACGCTGCACGAGCTGGAAGTGAACTCGATCCCTATCAACTTTCTCATTCCCTTGCCGGGAACCCGCCTGCAGAGCCTCTCCCCCATACGCCCCCTGGAGGCGCTGCTGGCCGTCGCCATGTTCCGCCTCACCAATCCCAGGGCCGAGATCAAGGTTTGTGCGGGTCGAGTGCACCTGCGCGACCTTCAATCCCTCATCTTTGCAGCAGGAGCCAATGGGATGATGATCGGCGATCTGCTCACCGTAGCGGGCCGCAATGTTGCTGAAGATCTCCAGATGCTGCGGGATCTGGAGTTGCTGCCGGATGAAGAATGAATGCTGGATAGCCGACGTCTTGCGGCAACTGTCCGGACAGGATCTCGAGAGGCGGCTCCCGCCGGATATGCCCCCGGCTCCACGACGGGCCACGGTCGATTTCTCATCCAATGACTATCTCGGCCTTCGCAAGAATCCCGACGTCATCCGCAACGCCGTCGTATACCTGCAAAGGTTCGGGACCGGCGCCGGAGCTTCCCGCCTTCTCTCCGGCAGTCTTGCATGTCACCGGCAGCTGGAGGAGTTACTGGCACGGTTCAAGGCCTACCCATCAAGCTTGGTCTTTGGCAGCGGGTATCTCGCCAATTGCGGTGTCATTCCGGCGCTCGTGGGACGGGGAGACCTCGTGGTTGCGGACCGGCTGGTCCATGCCAGTCTGGTAGACAGTAGCCTGCTCAGCGGCGCCCGACTGTTGCGGTTCCGCCATAATGACCCCGAACATCTTGATGCACTTCTGAATAAATCCGGGGCACGGCGGAAACTGGTGGTGACCGAGTCGGTTTTCAGCATGGATGGAGATGTCGCGCCCTTGAAAGAAGTTGCCTTGGTGGCCATGCGTCACGGCGCCATGGTATTTGTCGACGAGGCACACGCCACCGGGATTTTCGGGCCGGAGGGAAGCGGCCTTGTGCGCGCCCAGTCCATTTGCGACTCGGTCAACATCAGTATGGGAACTTTGAGCAAGGCACTCGCATCCTACGGTGGATTCGTATGCTGCTCTTCCCAGATGAAGGATTTCCTTGTGAACCGGGCCCGCACATTCATCTATTCCACTGCTCCTCCACCCTCTGCGGTGGGGGCCGCAATTGCGGCACTCGAGTGGCTCAAGCACAATCCGGATGCCGGCGCCCTACTGCTGCGCCGCGCATCCTTGTTCCGCAGACGGCTTGCCTCCGCAGGGCTCAACGTGGGAGCCGGCCAAAGCCAAATCGTGCCCCTCATAGTCGGAGAAAATCAGAAGGCATTGGAACTTGCGGCACGCCTGCGTGACCACGGTCTGGTAGCCAGTGCCATCAGACCGCCGACCGTCCCGCCGGGCACCGCTCGTATCCGGTTCTCGATCACGCTCGAAATGTCGGCCGCAACGCTGGAAGAATGCGCCGATATCGTGATCAAGGCATCCCAGGATATCGGACTGGTTTAGTCGCAATGTCCCTCGTGGCAATTGGAGGATGGGCGTTCCGCGCGGAGACACTCCGCGGTCTGCTGCCTGCGGGCTGCGGTAGTTCTATCCACTTGGTCAATCCCTATCCTCCCCAGAAAGTGCACCAAGCACTCGGGGATGTGTCAAATCGTGGGCGGCCGCTCGCCATCGTGGGGTGGTCTCTGGGGGCGATGCTCGCCATCGAATATGCTGCGCGGCAACCCGGGAAGGTGGCTCAACTGGTCCTCCTGAGTCCTACGGCGCGATTCTGTTCTGCACCGGGCTATCGCTGGGGAAAACCCGCGTCGGAAGTCAGAGCGCTGAAACTCGGTCTCCGACGCAATCGAGACGCCGCCTTAACTCGTTTCTATCAGCTATGCTTCGCGCCGGAAACAGTTCCACACGGGAAGATCAATGAGCATCTGCAGGAAATGGCTGCGGTCAGTGATGAAGCGCTCCTCGCAGGACTCGATTATCTGGAACGTGAGGATCTGCGAGGGTCCCTCGCATCCGTGCGGGCAGAAGTAGTAGTGATTCACGGCGCGGAAGACACGGTCGTTCCGCACCAGGCGTCTGCAGCCCTGGCGGCGACTCTCTCCGGGCCCATCCGTGCCCGCATCGTCGTCGAGGGGGCTGGCCACGCGTTGCCGATCACCCGGACCGCCATCTTGAGAACCGTCATTGCGACTTTCCTGGGCTGAGTGCTGACTCTGTGCCAGCTTTCCGTACCAGACGCCCGAGTTCGCGCGCCAGGTACTCGGCCAACACCGGACCGAACCCCGGAACACGGCGGATCCTTTCCACGTCGGCCTGCGCCAGGGTGCGGATGTCCCCGAAGAATTCGAGTAACCTTCGCTTGCGTTCCCGGCCGATGCCCGGAATTTCGTCGAGTATAGACTCGCGTATCCTCTTCGAGCGTAACGCACGATGGTAATTCAGCGCAAACCGATGGGCCTCATCCCGTAGCCACTGGACGACATGCAGACCGGCCGAATCACGGGCAAGGCGAAACGGTCTCATGCCGTTCTCCGGATACAGCTCCTCAAGCCGCTTGGCCA